>JAAZHD010000405.1 GCA_012510895.1 Clostridiales bacterium | reverse complement strand
CGGCGTTAGTCTGCCTGTACGACCAACCTGAACCTGTATATCTTTAACAACCGTCTCCTTTTGCTCTGGTGGATACTTATATGCTATAGCCCAGCGGGGCGCCCTGCTTGTCATGCCTAATAATTCTCTTTCCTGTAAGTTATCTACTTTTATGACAGCTCCATCAATTCCATAAGGAAGATTCCACCTATCCTTTTCAATCTGATCTATAGCAGATATAACTTCATCTGCATTTTTACAGACAACAAAACCGGGAGTAATAGGAAAGCCTTGTTCTTCCAACCAATATAAAGTTTCCTGATGAGAACTGAATTCCTTCCCTTGGGCAACTTCTAAGTTAAATATATATATATCCAGTTTGCGCTCTCTAACAATTCGAGGATCCAGCTGTCTTAAAGTACCTGCTGCAAGATTTCTGGCTGTTTGATATAGGCGGCCGCCTTCTTTTTCCTGTAAGAGATTTACTCTTTCAAACGCTGCATTAGACATATAAACTTCACCTCTTACTTCTAAATAAGGCAAACGTTCAGGTAACTCTTTGGGAATGGACGGTATTTCTAATAAGTTCTCATATACAGATTCACCAATTCTGCCGTCACCCCGAGTTATGCCATCAATAAAAATGCCCTCCTGATATCGAAGCATTACTGTCAAGCCGTCCAACTTTTTTTCAACTATAAATCGCGTTCCTGGAAATTCATTCTGTATTCGGTTTACAAATTGCCTTACCTCTTCTATTGTGAATACATCCTGTAAACTATGAACCAATACATCATGAACAACTTTTTTTAATTCTCGCTTATAAGTACCGCCAATCTTCTGTGTGGGGGTATCCGGCAGGACAAGCTCAGGATATTCTTGTTCTAATTTCCTTAATTCCAATATAAGCTGGTCATATTCATAATCGCTGATTTCCGGATCATCAAGATTATAATATCTATTATTATGGTATTCTATCAAACGACGTAGTTCTTCCATCCGTTTGCGAATTGCATCCATTAACATCCATCCTTCATGCTATTAATCATCATCTTTATTCAAAAGGCTTAAACTTAACCTTAAAATTGCTTATTTTATTTTTTTGAGAGGTGCAAGCTCTGCAACAAAACTTTTTATTCCACCCTGCTCAAAAGCTACTTTAATTATTAAATTGCTTTCCTCTCCTTCTAAAGAAACAATGGTACCGGTACCAAATTTAGTATGAAACACTTTGTCTCCCAATTGAAATCGATTTGTTTGTTTCAATGAAACATTCGTTTGGGGTTTTTGCAATATTTTACCATCCAACCCAATTCCCGATTTAGATATATTACTGTTATGCATTTTAACATCATTGTAAGAAGACAAACTAGTTGTTTTACCTTCTGTTTTTCTTTCATATTTTTTATCATATAAAGATATATTAAAATCTTCAATAAGATCTTGGTTTATTTCTTTTAAAAACCTGGATGGTATATTCAAAGCGCTGTTCCCGTAGATATTTCTTTGCATTGTATAAGTAAGATAAAGCAAATTTTTTGCTCTTGTAATCCCAACATAGCAAAGACGTCTTTCCTCTTCTAATTCTTCCTCAGATTCCATTGATCTATTATGGGGAAACAATCCTTCTTCAAGACCAATTAGAAAGACCACCGGGAATTCCAAACCTTTAGCACTATGCAAAGTCATCAGGTTTACTGACGATTGCCCTTCCGGACTAGACTCGTCCAATCTATCAATATCAGACACTAAAGCGATGTTCTCCAAAAACTCTGTAAGTCCCGCCTCAGGATTATTATTTTCAAACTCACGCGCAGCAGATATAAACTCCCTGATATTATCCATTCTGCTTTCTGCTTCAATTGCATCTGCAGCGATAACAGCGGATGTGTAATTTGTTTTTTCCAACACGGTTTCAATGAACTCGGTCAAGGGTATTGCGTTTTTTAACTGCCTTAATTCAGATAATAACCGGCTAAAATCTTTAATTTTTATAGCCGTGCTACCTCTTAGCAAACTGTCTTTATTTAAATCATTTAAATCATCAATAAATTCCATTATGCTTTTGCCAGAATAGGAAGCCGCATTTTGAAGCTTAGAAAGAGTTATATTGCCAATTCCTCTTTTGGGTACATTGATAATCCTTTGAAAGCTTATATCATCTTTAGGATTGTCCAATACTCGCAAATAAGCTATGATATCTTTAATCTCCTTACGATCATAAAAGCGTAGACCACCGTATATATCATATGGAATACCATATTTTATCAATGCTTCCTCTATAATTCTGGACTGAGCATTCATCCTGTACAGGACCGCAATATCACCGTATTTGCCGCCTTCAAAAATGTGTCTTTTTATTTCTGAACATATAAATTCCGCTTCTTGCTTCTCATTGTCGGACCTGCAAACACGTATTAGTTCACCATTCTTTTTTTTGGTCCATAAAGTTTTCTCTTTTCGCATCACATTGTTACGAATAACCTGGTTAGCAGCGTCTAAAATGATCTGATGAGAACGATAATTCTCTTCCAGCTTAATAATACGTGTATTGGCAAAATCTTTTTCAAAATCCAGGATATTACGAATATCTGCACCTCTCCACCGGTAGATGGATTGATCATCATCTCCCACTACACAAATGTTTTTATGTGTTGCAGATAAAAGTTTTACCAGCATATACTGGGCAAAGTTTGTATCCTGATATTCATCCACTAAAATGTAAAGGAATTTATTACTGTAGTATTCTAATACATCTGGACGCAGATAAAATAATTCTAGAGTTTTATTGAGTAAGTCATCAAAATCCAATGCATTATTTTTTTTAAGCTTGGATTCGTATAATCTGTAAATATCTGCTAATTTTTCTTCGCGATATTGACCTTCCACTTCTCTAGCATAATCCTGAGGACTTTTCAAATCATCTTTTAATTTGCCTATTACAGCCCGAACATCTTTAGGAGGAAATACCTTTTCATTTAAATTCAAATCCTTTAGACAGGATTTTATAACTGTCAGTTGGTCACTGTCATCATATATAACAAAATTACGGTTATATCCAATTTTTTCAATTTCCCTGCGCAAAATTCGAACGCAGGTAGAATGAAAGGTGCTTACCCATATGCCTTCTGCAGATACGCCTGCCAATTGAAAAATGCGGTCACGCATCTCTCTTGCAGCTTTGTTTGTAAAAGTTATAGCAAGAATTCGAGATGGATATACTTCCCTATAGCACAACAAACTTTTAACTTCATTAGACATTTTATTACCCGCGGAATCTAATTCCTTTAGATACGCTTTCAAGCAACGTAAGCTTTCTTCTGTTAAATTCGGAGGAAGATATCTGCTTTTATAGATATCGCCAAATTGTAATAATTGTGCAACCCGATTAGTTAATACGGTAGTTTTGCCGGAACCTGCCCCAGCCAGTACCAGTAATGGTCCCTCTGTGGTAAGAACAGCTTGCTTTTGCATATCATTCAGATGGCTGTATTGTTTTTCTAATATTTTATCTCTGATTGCATAATATTCTTCTGCTATTTCAGTATTGATCATGTATTATCTCCCTGTAAAATAAATCTTATTATAGCCTGCTTAACTTGTTTATTGCTCTGACTTTCCACACAGCTTGTCCAATACACGGTTATATCCGTCTGCTCCATAAACCAGAGAACGATTAACTCTGCTGATAGTGGCTGTACTGGCACCAGTTTTCTTTGCAATCTCATGATAAGTATATTTTTGTCTTAACATAATAGCTACTTCTAAACGTTGGGCCAGTGATTTAATCTCATTAATAGTGCAGAGATCTTCAAAAAAACGATAGCACTCCTCTTGATCCTCCAGCTGCAGAATTGCTTCAAATAACTTATCCACTTGATCATCCTTAAGTTTTGATGAGTAACTCATTACAGCCTCCTATTTTCAAATTTTGAATTTATTCCATTTTTAAAGAATATTGCTGTATGTGGTTCTTCTCCGTAATATGGCATAACTACAAGATAAACGTGTATCACTATTTTTTTCTTGTGTATTTTAGTTTATCACATTAAAGCACAAAAATGAATAACAAAAAATGTTATTTAGTTCTCATTGAAAAAGTCTAAACTTTAATTGTAAATTTTACCAAACCAAAAGGAAACCCCGTTTGAATGTCGAATTAGTAAATAATCACAAATACAAACTCAACACCCAACGGGATCAATAGATATATTCGACTTCCCGTTGGG
>JAAZHD010000404.1 GCA_012510895.1 Clostridiales bacterium | reverse complement strand
CTGTTATATCAGACCACTATTTCCTTCCTCATTTCTTTACTCCTCGCCAAATGGTTAAAATACTGCTGATTCAGCAAAAACTTCTTAGCTATATGCTCTCCGTACTGATACATAAGATAAGCTAAAAGCTCATAGGCGCTGCAACGTTCAGTCTCAATGCAGTATCTTATCCCATCAAGCAGTTGCTCTTTTTCATAAAACTTCGTCATCCGGTTTATTCGAATACAATGAGAATTAAAATATTTTGGTTGCTGTAACTACATAAGCCGGATGAACTCCTGAGCTATTTTGTGCCCTACAAAATATTGTTTTATAAGAGCTAAAGACACCCTGGTTCTGTTCTTGTTTTCTTCTGGTTTATACAACTGTCCGGTATCTTCTGTTGCAGGATATTTTGACAGTCATTCGTTGGTTTCAGTATCAGAAAAGAGAAGTGTTTCACCATCATCTTCAATGCGAATACGTTTATGGGCATCCATTAATCCTACATCCACCTGATACCGATTTCCTTTATAATTGACCACTCCATTGGAATCAAAGGATACCACAGTACTTGATACATCGAAATAGGGTTTGACATGAATCAGATATTTTTGTTCTTCCATGAACATTTCCCGTGGTACTTTTATGGTCACAGTATAAATCTGCCCGTACCTTCTCTATCCAGCCATGCAAGGGCAGCACTGTTAAGGCAATCAATTCCGGTGTATATCCTGCCCTCAAGAAAACTTTGCTTTATGTGCCAACGCCGGACTGATATATCAGCTGGAAGTACGACCCTGACTCCGCCTTTTAGTCTGACTTTCAGTCTATAGCTCTCACCCCTTATGTTTATGATGTGCGAATGGTGCAGTAATCTGTCCAGTATAGCTGTAGTTATTGCTGTATCATTCATAAGCTCGCCCCAGTCGCCAAAGTATTTGTTGCTGGTAAGTATTATACTGCCGTTTTCATATCTTGAGCATATAACTCGAAAAAGCAATTCTGCTGATGCTCGATCCAACTGAATATATCCTACTTCATCGATGATCTGTATGTCCGGCCGGGTATATACAGGCCATCTGCGGTCCAACTTGTCCTGTTGTGCAGCCTTTTTCAAGTCTGCTATCATATGTGCCAGGCGTATAGTATACTGTCATACCGGACCTCAAGGCTTGCATCGCCAGACCTACTGTAAGATAAGTCTTCCCAACACCCGGAGGACCTAAAAATATCACATTTTCATCTCTTGCAACAAAAGCAAGAGTTGTTAACTCTTTAATTTGCCTTACATCTATACTAGGCTGGAAGCTGAAGTCAAACTCCTCCAGCGTCTTCCTGTGTGGCATTCTTGATCGGCTTTCCAGCTTCGCTGCCTTTCACTACGGTCCTCATCCTGTCAGTCAGAACTGTTTCCGGAACGCCGCCATAATACTCGAAAGCATTTACCATGCATTTTAGAAGACTGTAAATATCACATCGTTTTGTAAACTCTACATACTTGCACCTTGAATTTCCCAGTATCATTACGAAAACAGGAGTTTTATGTATTTTCCCCTTCTCATCTATGTATTGGACAATACCCCAATCCATTTGTGCCTGTTTGCCAAGCAATGTTTCATATCTTCTCACTGCCCGGAGAATTTCTTGCAGGTCTGAATGCTTTACATAATCCTTAAATTTTCAGGGCAGTTGATATGTTCCCGCAAACAATAAAAATAAGGGTTTCCTGACATTGCCACATCCGGTAGATCAGCCTCGAGAAAAACTAAATGTCAGGAAACCCTTTATATACAAGCTTTTCAGTTTTTTATTTCTCCACCTTTGACATCAATGTGACGCACTCAACGTGCCTCAAGTTGATAGAATTGAAGTCTGGGGGCTATTTTGGAAATCATTTGTACTTGGGAATATGTCAATGGGTTTGAGCAGATTTTGAAAAATCGCCGTTCAAGGGAATATATCTACAAAAATTACGCCTATTGAACCTTTATAACACCACACTTGTTATATATAAATTATAACTAATTGCACTGTTTCTACGTTCAGCGTATTTTAGGGAATATATGGAAGTACTAAGACATAGGACTGTCCCCTATCTCATGCATTAACAGAATTTATCTACCTAATTCAATAGTATATATTTCTTCGACAGGAAATGTTATTTTTACTAACCCTATCGAAACGAACTCGCCATACATTTTTTCAAATTCATGCAATATTAAATCACTTGCCTTGTAAAAAACACTATCCTCATCTTCACCAGTCAGAGCTATGGTGCAATGTGGAACCCAACGATCTGGACAATACCACTCCCAACCTTTTTTATCAAAATCCTTTAGATATTCGTGTAATTCACGGTGAAATTGAAACATACTACTATTCATCATAGGCGATACAAAAATAGTCTTTGTATCAGTAAACATTCCTACAGAAGCAATATATGCAGGCATTTGCTTATGACTTTTAGCAAACTCTTTTAATAGTTTAATACATTTTTCTTCATCCACATCATTAAAACAAGCTAATGTAAGGTGTGGTCTTGTTTTCCATTCCAAAAATTTTGTACTCAAATTTTCATCTGCTACTCTTTTAGCCAAATTAAAAAGCTTCTGTTCCGTTACTTTATCAAAATATAATTCTATTGCGTATTGCATATTTCTTACCTCCTAAATATCCGTATATGGATACTTGTCAATGGGTTTTTGGCCGTTTTTTCAGAAACCGCCCTTCGCGGGAACATATCCACTATGTTGTTTGGCTTACTCCAACGTAACAATAAAATGAGCTGCAATGTCAGTTGAGACTTCTTTTATAGTATAATTTCCCTTCCATCATACGCCAGTTTAACAGGTATATCTCCCATATCTTCAGCAAGTTGAAGAATAGAGGGAATCTTCTTGCTTTGATAATGGTTAACATATATTAACTTTGTTTTGCATTCACGCAAATGGGGCAGATAGTCTGTTGCGTAGAAATGAGCGCCTTCGCAAACAATCAAATCTGTTTCACGTTCTTTTGCAATTAAAGGGAAATCTTTATCAGGATGTTTTAAATCACCAGTAAATAAAATGGTTTTTCCTTCTGCTTCTAAGAAGTATGCATAAGAGCGCTCGGAATGAAGGGTTTGTATAGCAGTTACTTTTAAGAAACCGTCATTATAAATCACTCCTGGCTGAACCTCTTCATAGTGTAATTCGCGAGGCGAAGTTTGATTTACTTTGAGCCAATTTTCGATTATCTTTATACATTCAATATTTGGTAAGAAGATTGTAGGATCTGAAGTTTTGAAATACCAGCTGATAAGGTCAACAAAGTGAATAAGGCCGTTTGTGTGGTCGCCATGCATATGTGTAATAAAGATTCCTTTTACAGCATCGATAGGAATACCTGCAGTTACTAAATGGTCAATTGCCGGAGTACCCATGTCGATGAAGTAGTAACGACCTTTGAT
>JAAZHD010000403.1 GCA_012510895.1 Clostridiales bacterium | reverse complement strand
ATGCTTGTACCTGAGTCTGAGGCTGTTATTCAGCTGGGACTTTTTGAAGATTTTGATGTATTGAAAGCCGATTCCCTGAAATGGCTTAGTGATGTACCGGATAAAGACTATGATGATGCTGTCTATATCAGTGTTAAGTCGGGCAGGGGCATTATTGCCGGAATCAATCCGCGAAGCGTACTTCTGGCAGTATACCGCTTCTTGAGCGATTCAGGATGCAGGTGGCTGCGCCCGGGCAGGGACGGGGAATACATACCCAGGGTTTCATTGGAAGATCTAAGCTCTGAAACAGCGGAAAAGCCCTCTTACCGACACCGCGGGATATGCATTGAAGGGGCCAATTCCTATGAAAATATTAAGAATATCATAGACTGGGCGCCAAAACTCGGCTTCAACAGCTATTTCTTTCAGTTCCGGGAAGCCTTTACTTTCTTTAACAGGTGGTATTCTCATGAGAACAACCCGCTGAAAGAGCCGGAACCTTTCACGGTTGAAGATGCCAGACGATATGTGGCCATGGGTGCTAAGGGGCTGGAAAAGAGGGGCATGCTGCACCACGCTGTAGGTCATGGCTGGACTTGTGAACCTTTTGGAATTCCAGGACTGGAATGGAAGGCAGAAGAAACCGAAATATCTGATGACATAAGAATAATGCTTGCGGAAGTAAACGGCAAAAGGGAACTGTGGCATGGTGTTGCCCTTAATACGAACCTGTGCTATTCCAATGAAAAGGCGAGAAAGACTGTAACAGAGGCTATAGCAGATTATCTGACAGAGCATCCTGAAGTGGACGTGCTGCATTTCTGGCTGGCAGACGGAACCAATAACCAGTGTGAATGCGAGAACTGCAGCCAGACTAGGCCTTCCGACTACTATGTAATGATGCTTAATGAGCTGGATGAGCTTCTTACAAAAAGAGAAATAGAGCGCAAAATTGTATTCCTTATCTATGTGGATTTGCTCTGGCCGCCTGAAAGGGAAAGGATTAAGAATCCAGACAGATTTATCATGATGTTCGCGCCAATAAGCAGAACCTATAACAGCGCATTTGATACGAAGAATCCCATTCCGCCGCTGCCGCCGTATATCCGCAACAAATGCACATTCCCAACCAGTGTGGAGGGCAATCTGGCTTTCCTTAAGGCCTGGCAGGAACTTTTTCAGGGCGACAGCTTCGACTTTGACTATCACTTTATGTGGGCCCATTTCAGAGATCCGGGCTATTACAATATAGCCGACAAACTGCATAAGGACATACAGAACCTGGTGAATATCGGCCTTAACGGATTCATCAGCTGTCAGACACAAAGGGCCTTCTTCCCGACAGGACTGGGTATGTACACCATGGGCAAAACCCTGTGGAACCGGGATCTTGATTTTGACTCTATCAAAGAGGAGTATTTCAGCGCCGCTTATGGAAAAGACGGATCCCTTGTTTCGGAATATCTGCGGAAGCTGTCCGTGCTTTTCCTGACAGTACGGACCATGCACGAAGATAATGCTGATAGAGGGAAGGTTGAAAAGGGCATTTCTGAGATTAAAACCGCAATCGCCGACTTTGCCCCGGTTATTGACAGGAATCTGGCTGCAGAAGATAAATGCATTCGGGATTCCTGGGAGTATCTGAAAGTCCATAAGGAAATATGCTCCAATATGGCAGACATATACAGGGCGGCCCTTGAGGGTGACAAGAAGAAGGCTGCAGAAATCTGGGATAAAACCAAACGGCTGGTACAGGAAAAAGAAGATGAACTGCAAACTGTACTGGATGTTTACCTATTTATCGTTACTTTAGGGATTGACTTTGATTCTCTTATTTCCAAAATCTGAAGGGTGGTCAATATAATGAAGTTTGGTCTTTGTACATCACTTGATAACTTAAAACTAACATCAAATATGGGTTATGATTATATAGAACCTGCAGTTGCGGGCATAGCCGCCATGGAGGAAGATGATTTTCTCAAAGCTGTGGAGAATGTGAAGAATTCACCAATAAAATGTGAAGTTTGCAATATTCTTTTTCGTCCGGGCATTCATTTAACAAGCAGCGAATATGACGAAGAAGAGATTAAGGCTTATCTGGACCGGGCCTTCAGCCGGATTGTACAGCTGGGAACCCATACGGTGGTTTTCGGCAGCGGCGGAGCTAGAAGGGTTCCTCCGGAAGTTGACCTTGCCCGGGCCAGGAAACAGTTTTTAAGGGCTGCCGGAGTTGTAGGTGAGATGGCAGCAAAGTATAATCTGATAATTGCTCTGGAACCTCTTAATAAAAAGGAAACCAATCTTATTAATACTGTAAGAGAGGGCATAGAACTGGTCAGAGAACTAAACCATCCAAATGTTAAGCTGCTTGCCGATTTTTACCATATGCGCATGGAAAATGAGCCCATGTCCATACTGGAGGAAGCGGGCGATATTCTCTGTCATCTGCACATTGCAAAAGGGGTAGAGCGTACATATCCCCGTTCATCGGCAGAAGATATTTATGGAGAATTCTTTACAGTGCTTAAAAAGATAGGGTATAACAAGGGCATAAGCGTTGAGGGCAGAACTGAAAACATTGATGAAGACGGGTCTGCCGCTCTGAAAGTTCTAAAGGAATTAGCAGCATCAGTTTAACTGCTATTGACTTAATTCTTAGAATATAAGAAGCTGACAGGGAAGGTGGAAATAATGGATGTCAATCAAAAATCTCAAGGTCCAGTCAGAAGGCTGACCGAATCCAATGATCACTGCTTTTTTGGATACTACGATATTCCCGCTTTCAGCGGTGACGGAAGATATCATTTATGTCATCAGGTAAAATTCTGGGACAGAATTCCTTCAAAGGATGATACAGCAGTAATCGGCATGATAGAAATTGAAACAAGGAAGTTTACCCCTCTGGCTGAAACCACTGCATGGAATTTTCAGCAGGGTTCAATGCTTCAGTGGCATCCGCTGTATCCTGACAGCAAGATAATTTACAACGTGAGAGACGGAGAAAGCTATAAAGGTGCTATCCAGGATATCCATACAGGTGAGAAAAAAATGCTTGATCTGCCTGTTGCCAATGTGGATCCTGCCGGCAGATAT
>JAAZHD010000402.1 GCA_012510895.1 Clostridiales bacterium | reverse complement strand
AATATATCTTTCTACGGTAATGATATTTCCTTTATACTTTAGCTCTGAACTAATGGTTTTTTCGTAATACTCCATATAATCTCCTATTTGTCAAAATTCTTTTTGCCTATCTCCCTGGCTCTTTTGGTACATTGATCCATAGCTTTTATTATAGCATTTCTGAAACCTTCTTGTTCGAGAACTGCAACAGCCTCTATGGTTGTTCCGGCCGGAGAACAAACCATGTCCTTTAGTTCAGCAGGGTGCTTTCCAGTTTCCAGAACCATTTTGGCCGATCCCATCACAGTCTGGGCAGCAAGCCTGTAGGCAAGGTTTCTTTGAATACCTGACTTAACCGCCGCATCAGCCATAGCTTCAATCAGGATAAAAACGTAAGCCGGGCTGCTGCCGGTAAGCGCGGTTACTTCATTCATAAGGCTTTCTTCCAGTTCCTCCACCCTACCGGAACAGCTGAAAAGCTCAATTATGGCTTTTCTTTCTTCTTCATTTATAGAATCATCCCAGCTGATAAGGGTCATACCTTCCCCTACCAACGCGGGAGTATTGGGCATGGTTCTTACAACCCTGGTGTGACTTCCCAAGACTCTCTTAAAATATTGGGTTGACAACCCAACTATGACCGAGACTATTATTTTTTTATCAGTTATTGCCGGTTTAATCTCTTTAAGCACATTATCGCAGTATTGAGGTTTTATTGCCAGTATTATTATATCGCAGTTTTTTGCAAGGCTTTCAGCGCTGGTTTCTTCTGTAATGCCCGTTTCATCTGCCAGCTTTTTCAACAATTCGGAATTGATATCAAACGCAGAGACAGAAAACAATTCCCCACCGTCAGGATTGTTATTCAGGGCTTCCTTATTATACCTTGCTATGCTTTTTATCAGGGCGCCGCCCATGTTTCCCGCACCTATAAATCCGACCTTATAACGACTTAACCCGTTTCTATTCTCGTTATAAGACATAGTATAGCCTCCTTATTCGTTATCGTTATTGTTAAATAAACTGATTTGATCGGCTTCATCTCTGCTGGTATATTGGACGCCCAGATGCTGATATGCCAGGCGGGTGGCCCGTCTGCCCCGCGGAGTTTTCTGAATAAAGCCTAATTGAAGCAAATACGGCTCGTAAACATCTTCGATAGTATCGGCTTCTTCCCCTGTTGAGGCTGCCAGAGTATCCAGCCCTACCGGACCTCCGTCGAACTTATTGATTATTGTACTTAACACATTTCTATCAGTGTTATCAAGTCCCAGATCGTCGATTTCCAGGGCCTTAAGGCCATATTGGGCTACTTCCAGTGTTATTATGCCGTTGGATTTGACCTGGGCAAAGTCCCGGATCCTTTTTAAAAGGCGGTTTGCGATTCTCGGTGTCCCTCTTGAACGCTTCGCTATCTCCTGCGCTCCCGCTTCTTCTATCTCTATGCCCAGAATACTGGCTGAACGCTTTACAATAGTCGTCAGCTCATCATGAGTATACATTTCCAGGCGGTGAATTATACCAAATCTGTCCCGCAGCGGAGAAGTCAGAAGACCTGCCCTGGTTGTAGCACCTATCAGCGTGAATTTAGGCAGATCAAGGCGGATAGACCTGGCACTTGGGCCTTTTCCGATAATAATATCCAATGCATAGTCTTCCATAGCGGGGTAGAGTATTTCCTCAACATTTCGGTTCAATCTGTGTATCTCATCAATAAACAGCACATCACATGGACCCAGATTGGTCAGAATGGCAGCCAAATCCCCTGCCCTTTCAATTGCCGGACCGGAAGTTATCCTGATATTTACGCCCAACTCACTGGCAATAACTCCTGCCAGGGTAGTTTTACCAAGGCCGGGAGGTCCGTAAAGAAGGACATGATCCAAAGCTTCATCTCTTTTTTTTGCCGCCTCGATGAAAACAAGGAGATTCTCTTTTACCTTGGACTGTCCGATATACTCGTTGATGGTACGTGGTCTTAAGCTGGCCTCATCAGCATCATCCCTTCTGAACTCACTGTTTACAAGTCTTTCTTCATCCACAGTACCACCTCACTTTTTTATCCTGAGTATCAATGATTTGCCAAATAGCCGAAGTCCCCCGACCGGCAACAGGATTTTATTTTTTTATTTTATTTATATAGAGTTCTTAAGAGCATCCTTTATTATCTGTTCTATTGATTTTTCTTCCGCATATACGGCCAAAACTGCAGCATTGGCTTCCTGTGAGGAATAGCCAAGCATAATCAAAGCACTTACTGCTTCCTGCATTTTATTGGATGACGGTTTCAAACCGGAAGTTTCAGTCTTAATATCACTGAATTGATCGTTTAATTTCTTT
>JAAZHD010000401.1 GCA_012510895.1 Clostridiales bacterium | reverse complement strand
GGCATATACAGCACCACTCACAAAATCAAGAACTCTTTGAGCTAAATCCTGCTCAAGTGACTCCAAGTTTACAATTACAGGCTTTCTATTTTTTAAATTATTAACAATATTCTGTGTATCATCATATGTTAAAGCCTGATAAACTACTACTTTGACATAAGTGGATTGATGAATGTTAACCACCTTTCCTTTTCTGTTTTTTGTTTGAAATTCGGGTTGCTTTAACTCTTCCTTAAAATTTAATTGATTGTCATCAACTACCTCTTCAACAGATTCATCCAATACGTTTTCTTCTAAACCAATAAAGTTTAAAAATTTATTAACTATTTTGCCTGCCATCTAAATTCCTCCTATTCACGTTTACCAAATATTCCCGTTCCGATACGAACCATATTAGAACCTTCTTCTATAGCTGTTACAAAATCATTTGTCATGCCCATGGACAGATACTTCATATCAACATGTGGATAATTATATTCCTTTATGCTATTAAATAATTGGCTTGTAATTCTAAAGTAAGGACGTATAGTCTCTGGATCATTCGTTAATGGTGCAATAAGCATCAAGCCCTTAACCTTTATATACTTTAAATTATAAATCGTTTCAATAAATGGCGCTACTTCCTCAATAGGGAGTCCGTTTTTTGTTTTTTCATTCGCCGGATTAACCTGTATTAATACAGGTATTTCCCTATTGATTTTAGACGCTTCTTTATTAATTTCCTTAGCCAATGATAATCGGTCTAAGGAATGTATAAGAGAAACCTTATCCACTATATATTTAACTTTATTTCTTTGCAAACGACCTATCATATGCCATCTTAAGTTTTCATGTTTTAAGCTATTATATTTTGTTACTAATTCTTGCACACGATTCTCGCCCAAATCAGTAAGCCCTAAGTTCACTGCATGCTTTATGGTACTTACATCTATTGTTTTTGTTACTCCAATCAGTGTAACATCATCCTGATTACGCCCGGCAACATATAACGCTCGTTGAATCATTTCTCTAATTCTAACCAAATTAAGCTTTAACTCCACATGAACACTCCTATTCATTATTTATCAGAACCTTATCATGAACATGCAAAGCTTTGTTGCCTGAAATTGGTTCTATTATGACAAAACCATCTGCAGCGGCATGAACGGAGGTTTCAATAAATATATTCTCATCATCTTCTTTAAGATAAACCCCTTGACTGCCTTTTCTTTGCACCAAAGCATTTTCGGGTATCAATAGACCTTCAACAGTCTTTTGTATCTGTAGTGGCAATATCCGTTTGTTAACAGTATTTTCAACATTACTGTCAAACTCTATGCACAGAAAAGTTCTATTATCTTCTATTTGTACACGTCTCACAAAACCTTGTATTGATTCTTGTTCATAAAAAATTGCATTCACAGCATCGCCAATATTAAAGTACAATTCAGCGCTGTCAATAACTAAAGCAGCATACCATTTCTCTGTAGAATCAACTATTCGATAAAGAGGCTGTTCTGCTTTTACAACAGTCGTATCCAATTCTGCCATAGACTCTTTTTTATTACTATCCAAAAAAGCCCCATTTGTTTCAATTATATGCCTGTAATCGTCCATTGTGAGTCTATCTACAGCACTAGACCCCAGTATATTCTCAAATCCATCAATAACAAAACTTATTATGCCAGATGCAGATGCATATATATCTGTAGTCCACTGATTCATTTGCGAAACTAAAATTGCTTCTTTATTAAATAGCTCTTTTAAATAGTCATCCGGTTCGACCTGTAGATCTAACAGGTTTTGTTTGTTATTCAAGAGATATCGTAATTTACTTTCCATTTTAGGCATATAGATAAAATCTTTCTTTATAACAGAAGTTTGAATAGTCGCTATCATATCATTAAGTTCATTATTGATCCTTATTACATCATCATTAATCAACTGGTCTACAACCTTCCCTTGTTGGTAAAGCAGTATCTTTTCCCTTATATCATATATTTCTCTCATTATTTCTTCATCAAAATCCTCTTTATATAGGACAGCTATATGCTGATCGGCTTCCACCTCTGCTCCTTCCGCTATTAGGTATATTGCTTTTCCGTACGCCGGAGCTGAATAAGTTGTCTCCTCCCTAATTAAAACAGCCTGTCCATAATGAACAATATCCAGTGTTCCGTAACTTACTGCTGTGTATGCCTGTGTAGTCTGATTTCTTAAGACTATAAATAAAATTCCCCCTATTAACAACGCAATAAAAACAAAAAAGCGAAATTTTACCCTACGTCCTCCTATGACCAATGACGATGCCATTGATATATTCCTTCCTGATAGTTTCTTATATTTATTTCTCTATAGAATACAAAATTCCTGCAAAAAACATAACATAAATAAAAAGTTTCCTGAGGAAACTTTTAGAATTTTTTATTTTTAATGCTTTTACTTATCATAATTTGATTGCCTCCCTGATTAAAGCGTATATGATCACATATGGCTTTTATCAGCTTCAGACCCCTGCCTCCCTCCGAATAAGGATCTTTATCACAAGGAAATTCTTGGTTCAAAAAACCTTTATAGTCAAACCCAGAACCTTCATCTTCTATAGTTATGCCAACGGTATATTTATCTATAGCATCTATTTGTGCAGTAATAGTTTTATCGCCTAATCTTTTATTTCCGTGAATAGTACCATTTGCAATTAGTTCATTTAAAACCAAACGAAACTCATACTCGTCTACAATAGATAAAGGATATCTGGATTTTATACAATCCATCATGTCCTTTATCATAGTTCTGATACAGTCAGACTCGCAACCAGTTATACTCTTTCTATACAAAATGCTCACCAAAGCTGCCTCCTGAATAATCACTTTGTATTATATTTTTACCCTTACTTTATAAAATTGAAACAGAATGGTACATTCTCTACATGCCTTTTTTTAAATGAATGCGAAATCTTTCTAGTATTCTTCTCTCCATCCGAGATATATACATCTGAGAAACACCCATTTCCTCAGAAATTTCCCTTTGACTTCTTCCTTTATAAAATCTTTCTGTAATTACTTTTCTTTCTTGTTCATCTAATGTGGACATGACTCTTTGTATAAAATCTTTATCTTCAACCAATCGATAGTACTTTTCCTCCTGTCCTATAACGGACATAAGATCTGTTTCCCCTTCATTGTCAATATAAAAATCTAAAGATGCAGTTTTTGTGGCGTAGCTGGATTCCATCAATTCCATTACTTGTTGAGAGCTAATTCCTAGATAATCTCCTATTTGTTCCGGTGTAGCGATACGGTTTAGTTGATTGAATGATTGTGTTTTTGCAATTTCTATTTTTTTTATATATTCGCTTTCTTTTCTTGGCAAACGAATTAATCGGCTTTTATCGCGGAAATAATTCTTTATTTCTCCAACAATAGTCGGCGTTGCAAAACTTGAAAATTTATATCCTTTTTTTATATCATATCTTTCTAAAGCTTTTAATAGGGCAAGAGAGGCAACCTGAAAAAGATCATCATACTCAATTCCACGATTAGTAAATTTCTTAGCAATGATCTCTGCAATGTAGAGAAATTCGCTAGCCAATTTATTGCGCAACTCAATATCTCTCGTTTCACAATATTCAGCCAACATATCTTCGACCTTTTCCCTTTTTTCCACATATGCCCGATCCTCCCTGCTCAAGATGGCCTCCACCTGTTTTTAGTATAGTAAACCCTTTAATTATACCTTCCTCTGTTTGCTTAGTTACTTTATCCGTTACCGATTCGATAATAAATAAACTCAGTTCATCTTCTTTATTCTCACCTTTTGGAACTTTTGTGCCGGATGCTTTTACACTCGTCAAAATACTACGATTCCTACTGATTTTGTAATCTATCGTTAAGTAAGAGATGTCTTCATACCTATTTATTAAGAAATTACCAGCTTCTGATACTGCTACTTTCAAATCTTCAATTTCATCTATATTGAAGCCAATACGATTCGCAATTGCTGCGGTTGCTAACCTGGCAACTGACATATATTCAGGCCTAGCCGGTAGTTTTAAATTGATTTCATCCATCTTCATCACTCCTGCACCTTGATGGTAAATACCTTGTCCAATCCAGTTATAGTAAATATTTTATAGATATAAGGTTGTAAATTATTTATAATAATTTCACCATTATAATCTTTAACTCTTCGTAATGCACTTATCAATACTCCTAATCCAGTGCTGTCTATATATTTCAAATTAGTACAATCGACTATTATATTTCCGTTTTTTTCATCAATAAGCTTTAAAAGGCTGCTCTTCAGCTCAGGAGCATTATAAATATCAATTTCACCTGAAAGGGAGACATTCCAGGAGTTTATTCGCTCATTCCACTTTTCTTGGATGTTTATATTCATATGCCACACCCCTTTATCAATTCTTTCCTGATACTTAAGAAACATTATACCATAGAACATATTAAAATGGAATGTAAAAAGACTCTATCATTTTATACTTTATGGTTGACACCATCTTAAAAATATTGTATATTAATATTCGTCGCTTAAATTGAGATGAAACGGGGCGTAGCGCAGTTTGGTAGCGCACCTGGTTTGGGACCAGGGAGTCGCAGGTTCAAATCCTGTCGCCCCGACCAAAGACGGCCCCTTGGTCAAGCGGTTAAGACACCGCCCTTTCACGGCGGTAACAGGGGTTCGAGTCCCCTAGGGGTCACCATTTGATTTTGAGGGCCTTTAGCTCAGTTGGTTAGAGCAACCGGCTCATAACCGGTCGGTCCGGGGTTCGAGTCCCTGAAGGCCCACCATCTTTGCCTCGGTAGCTCAGTTGGTAGAGCAGTAGACTGAAAATCTACGTGTCGGTGGTTCGATTCCGCCCCGAGGCACCACCATACGGTTAGACTTAATCTATCTTAATTTTTTACAGTTAATAACCATCTATTTTCTTGGAGGAGTACCCAAGTGGTCAAAGGGGGCAGACTGTAAATCTGTTAGCTCAGCTTTCGATGGTTCGAATCCATCCTCCTCCACCAAAAAAGCTCATGAAAGATTACATCTCATGAGCTTTTTTCTTGCCCCTTATTTATATCTTTTTTAACCTTTTGGTTTGAAAATTAAGGAAGCAATAAAGCCAAATATAATTGCGGCAGATATACCAGTACTGGTTAATTCAAAAATACCGGTTAACACTCCAATCCATCCATGTTGTCCAGCTTCTAGAATCGCTCCTTTGGCTAAAGCATTTCCAAAACTACTTATTGGAGTAGTTGCTCCTGCCCCGGCAAAATCAACTAATTTATCATACCAACCTAAGCCTCCAAGAACAGCTCCTATGACAACCATTGTTGTCATTGTATGAGCAGGTGTCATTCGTAAAGCATCCATCAATATTTGGCCGACAGCACAAATACCTCCACCTATCAAAAATGCCCAAATTAATTTTTCCATATTTATCTCCTTTAATAAAAATATTCTATAGATACCCCATGAGCTATTCCTGGTATACTTTCTTTTTGCTGATAAGACATGGGAGATAATAAAGCACCAGTTGCTATAACTAATATGCGTTTAAGTTCTCCTTTTCTCATCTTATTAAGCAAATGACCATAAGTAACTGTAGCACTGCAGGCACAACCGCTGGCACCAGAAAACACTTTAGGATCTTTACCATAAATAAGCATACCACAATCAGTAAATAGGTTTTCTCTTAACCGAATACCTTTTTTTAGTAACAATTCGTTTGCAATAGAATAGCCTGTAAAACCCAAATCACCAGTAGCTATAAGATCGTAAAAATCCGGTTCAATATTGAATTCATTAAAATGTACCTCTATAGTATCAACAGCTGCAGGTGCCATTGCGGCCCCTAAATTAAATGGATCCGAAATTCCCATATCAATTACTTTTCCAATAGTTGCAGCAACAACTCGAGGCCCATCTCCTTTTCTTCCAAGAATAACGGCACCTGCTCCTGTAACTGTCCATTGTGAAGTTGGCGGTTTCTGAGCCCCATATTCTGTTGGATAACGAAATTGTTTTTCCGCTGCTGCATTATGACTTGCAGTCGCAGCTAAAACATAATTTGCTCCCCCATTATCCATGATTTTACTTGCTAAAGCCAATCCTTCCATGGATGTAGAACAGGCGCCAAATATTCCTATATACGGTATTTTTAGGCCTCTGGCTGAAAAACTGCTGGATGTAATCTGATTATCCAAATCACCGCTTATCATAAAGTTTACATCCTCTGATTTTAGTCCGGCTTTTTCTAATGCTTTCTCACATGCTTTCTCAAGCAATTTAACTTCTGCTTTTTCAAAACTATCCTCACCGAGCCAAAGGTCTTCTGCAAACTCATCAAAATCATCTGCAAGTAAGCATTTGGATTCAAAAGGACCACCCACTGCGGCAGATGAAATTATTACCGGTTTTGAATCGAAACACCAGGATTGACGACCTACCAGCATTCTTTATCCTCCCATCGACTGCAATGCTACTCTTATAATTGCTACTACAAATGCCGCAAAAGTTCCGAAAACTATAACCGGCCCTGCTATTTTAAACATATTACCGCCTACTCCTAGGACATATCCTTCACTTCTATGTTCTATAGCGGCTGAAGCAAGACTATTAGCGAAACCGGTAATAGGTACGGCAGTACCTGCACCTGACCATTGGGCTATTTTGTCATATACGCCTAAGCCGGTTAATAACGCAGAAACAATAATCAACACGGCAATAGCTGGATTACCAGCCTTTGATTCTTCAAAATTGAAGTATTTTATAAAAAACAGCTGCAATAATTGAGAAACAAAACAAATAAATCCTCCTATCAGGTATGATTTTATAACATTAATTACAACTTTTCTTTTTGGCTCTATTTTTTTTGCTACGGTCTGATAATCTTTTTGAACAGGAGTAGATTTTTTCCTCTTTGGCATTCATACCTCATCCTTTTCTGTTATCATGTTTTTAGTATGTCAGAGGAAGAATAAAATCATACAGGTAAAAAAAAACCGTGCTTGTAAGCACGGCTCACATAAAGGGGGTCTCAATGTATTGTGAGGTTGTTATTATTATGATCCATGTTTTATAATTTTATTCAGAAATAATTCTATACTAAACTTTCTAAAATAAAAGAACCGAAGGTAATCTCCTTCGGTTTTCAGGTAAATGATTGAATTGGGCTTAGTTCTCGTTTTGGTTCGGGAAAAAATCACCTAACGAAAATGTCATGTCTTCTTTTTCAT
>JAAZHD010000400.1 GCA_012510895.1 Clostridiales bacterium | reverse complement strand
TAATTAAAGGTTCTTCCTATAACTCTTTTCAAACAGTGTAGACCTTTTTTAAAAATAGCTTTTATCTGCCTTTTAACTTTAGTTGACAATCTATCTGTACAATACTTTTTAACTAATTCGTCAAAAGTAAGCTTATCTAATTCTTCAAAGAATTTCTCTCTATGGGGATTAGCTACAGCAGATTTTATAGCTGCAGGATTATATCTAACCGCTTCAACTATATCAACTTCTTTATATTGCATTTTATCCACTATTTGTTCAATTATAGCCTGTCCGGCTTTGCTGTTTACAAATATCAGTGAAGTTCCTTTATCATCATCCATATCAGGTAGTATATTTTGAATTCCCCAAAAATCTGCGAGGGTAATGTCACTTTGTCTATGTATCGTCTTAAACTGGCAAGCATAACAAGAAGGCCTCAAGCAAATATCTTTTAGAAAAGCTCTCATATACAAATCCTTATCCAATATCTCACGATACTCTGTATTATTCTTAAACAAGAATGATACAGAGAATCTCTTCCAGCCGTCATCCTTCCGCCTGAAAGAGATTCTCTGGACAGCTGAACCCGCTTTTTCTTGTCTATAATCAACGTACTTCTTCCAGACTTTAGGTGAAGGAACTCCATGACATATAATGTCCACACAAATTAAATTATTATCTGTTTTTCCCAGATAGGATTTTAAGCCACCTATTTGGCATGGCGTTCCTGTAAATAAAACTTTTCTTCCTAAATCTAATATCTCTTTAGCTTTTTTATAAGTTTCACCTATCCTACTTTGGACATATTTAGAGCCACGAAGTTTCCCAAGTTCTTCTTTAGTTTCAACAAAGCTATGTTCAACCTCTAATTCCTTATTAAAGCTAGCTCCGAATACCACTCCCCCGTCCTCAATCACTTGTTCCGCAATTAAGCTAAATAATCCGCCTGAAGAGCTTTCCAGGCGAATAGCTTCATTATTATTTATACAGGCATACACACTTGGTTCATTTTGTACTACAACTTTATTAATAACCGGGCATACTTTAATGCATAAGGTACACTCTATACATTTATCATAATCAACCTTAGGATACCAGAACCCTTCCTCATCAGCATGCATACTTATACAATGCTGCGGACAACAATTATAGCAGGCGTGGCACCCACAGCAACTGCGCTTATTAACTATTTGGATCAACCAACCATCCCCTACCCACTATGCGCTAACTTATTAACAATTTTCTTCACCGGTGATATAAATAGATCTTTCTCATACATATTAAGCCCCATGAACCACATGATAAGAGCATACACTACGGAATACAAAACTATTTTACAAGCTAACACTAAAAAGCCATCCTGCACAATAAAAATATTTATTCCATAACCACATAATAACGCCACAAGAACTGGTATGGACATACGAAAAATGTTTCTCCAAAATAGCGGTATGTCAAGCCCTATAATCCGATGATAATATATATTCATGATTATAATATTACCCAATGTTAGTGATACGCCAGTAGCTAAAGCACAACCAAATCCTCCCCACATTTTCGCAAGGGGAATGCTGGCTATAACATTTAGAACCGCAATTGCAATATAGACCACTGATCTAAATCCCTGCATATTTTTAGCTTGCAAAATGGCAATTCCTACATTTTGGATTAACGGAACGGTGAAGGGCACCATTATCAACAATAAAATGAAATAGGCATCATCATAGTTAGGTCCTGCCCATAAATTGATAAATGATTGTCCAAAAAGAATAAATCCGCTTAATATCAGGGCCATTACCACATAC
>JAAZHD010000614.1 GCA_012510895.1 Clostridiales bacterium | reverse complement strand
TATCTCTACAGGAACCTTGTAGCCTAAAGATTTATGAGGTCTTAAGAAGTTGTGCCAAGTGGAAAATAGAGTCAGATAGTTAATACAGTTTTCTAAAGCACCAAAGCCGTTAGTAGTTCTGTAATAATGTTTAAAAGTACGATGAAGTCTCTCAATAACTTGTTTCAAAGGTCTATATTCTTCTGATACCGGATCTTCATTAGTAAGACCGATGACTTGTGAAACATCGAAGTAAATACCGTGGCTGGCAAAGAAATGTTGAGCAAGAAGGTAAATAGGATTGCCATCAAAGACGAAGTTGAGGTCATCATGTATTTCCTTGAATTTGGAAAGGGTACCATCAATAACTTTAATAGCAGCAAGAGTATCCCGATTGGGGGAAACGTGGTAAGAGGTAATAATCTTTTTGATAGTATCCATCATAAGGAAAGCATAATGCCACTTACCACAGACTTTAATGTATGTTTCATCTCCGCTGATAGAGGTAGTCAAAGGATAATCAAAGTTATCAATAAAAGGTTTTAAGATTGCAGCAGCAGCATTAGCATAATTTATGACAGTCTGATGAGAAATAGAAACGCTGTGAATATCACGCATAATGGAAGCAACGAGCCTGGAACTTAAGCCGTAATTTATATGGTAAGTAAGAACTAGACCTAAAACATGCGGAGACGAATGAATCTTTGCAAGATCAACATCAGGCATAATAGGAGACTCCATTGAAAGAGGCTTAAAATTAATGGTAAACTCTCTGTATATGTAATGAAGCTTAAAGCGATGAGGTTCTTTAGCGTATAGCTTACGCTCACTAGGCGAAAGATTTTTCAGATTAGATAAATAAAAAGAGCATTGAGGGTTCTTGCACTTAAAGATATTAAAATCCTTACGTTCTTTGATTCTTTCCAAAACCCTTTTGCAGTGAGGACAACGCAGAGCAACATTTTTCAGGTAATTAGTTGTATTGCCAAATAAATACTCGCAAACTTTACAAAGATACTGGGTGTTTTTAGCCTTTCCATTGTTCCTGTAGATATAGAAGTGAGGAGCATCACATCTGGGACAAGAAATATCTTCAGGAACAGGAATACTATTCTTGCGGCGAGAGATAGGTTTCAAAGGCTTTCCGTGTTTAGCGAGGTACTCTTTTAGTAGCTTAGTATAGTCAAGTTTTTCAAAGGTATCAATAAGGGGCATAGCATCTACTTGTAGCTTTTGATATTGTTTGCTAATAGCATCGTCATAATAGTATTTTACCGGTTCCTCATAGAATTTGTATAAAGAGGCTTTACCGAAGAAAATCCACGTTAGGAGATAACGAATAATTTTATATTGTATTTGAATAGTTAAGCAAAGTGATAGTATAATATTAAGCAAGGTGACCATCTCCTTTATTGATAAATATTATATTTTAAGAGATGTCACCTTTCCAGTCTTAAACAAACTAATCATTTATTGTTGTGGATTTGATGGAAAAGCCCCTTAATGCAAGAAATGCTAAGCTTCAGGCTATGGACAAATATATGGATAAAGTTTGGAAAGCCAAAAAGCTTCCTACACTTTACCCACAATTTTGCCCACAACCTTCAGCAAGCATTTCTAGGCATCAATGACCTTTACCACAAGCTCCACAACAACTACTACTTCTGCTGCTTGCTATGCTGAAAAAAGCAATTGCGATCAACCTGAATAATTTCCAATTATCAGGGGGGATATAAAAATAACTGGTGAAAACCAGTTAAATTATACATTTTACATTAATTATTATATAAAATTTTTTACACTACGTATTTGGATTGGAAGAGTATGAAGATGAAAAATAAAACAATATACAGATGCTCAAATTGTGGGCGGCAGGAATCAAAGTGGCTTGGAAGATGTCCCAACTGCCAGGAGTGGGACACAATGGAGGAAATTGTTGTTGAATCTTCAAGGAGTACTTCGAGTACTTCCCCACGAGCTGTAAGAAAAAAAACAGTTGCAACAAGATTGTTGAATGTTGAAAGCAGTAATAGTGATAGACTTGTTACAAGTATCAATGAATTTAATAGGGTTATGGGAGGAGGAATTGTCAAAGATTCTGTTACAATAATCACTTCCCAGCCT
>JAAZHD010000399.1 GCA_012510895.1 Clostridiales bacterium | reverse complement strand
TTTCCTCTGCGACTGGATATATGGACCGTAGGGGCCGCCTATATCCGGCCCTTCATCATATTTAAGCCCGATCAGCTTAAGGGTATTATAGATAAAATCGACTGCCCCTTCTACCAATCGTTCCTGATCGGTGTCTTCAATTCTTAAAATAAACTTGCCATTGTATTTCTTGGCTATCAGATAAGTATATAGAGCACTTCGAAGATTTCCTATGTGCATATAACCGGTAGGACTGGGTGCAAACCTGGTTCTCACTTCATTCATAAATAAGTACCTCCCCGCATATCGTGAAAGCCTTTCACCCGACAGATGAAAGGCGCCTATCCGCACATGCTTCGCTTGCATTAAGTATAATTGGTGGGATTAAGACTGTCAAGGCATGGCTGTGCCGATTTGCTGTGCTGATTCAATATTTGACCATCACTTGTTTCAAGGCCGTGTTATTTGATATAATAAGTAACAATTTAGAAAAAAATACAACATAATTAAGGAAATATAATAGGAAATACAATATGGAAAATGAAATGAAGTATGTAGTTGTACTAGGAGACGGCATGGCAGACTATCCTGTTAAGGAACTGGGAAATAAAACGCCCTTGCAGGCAGCCAGTAAACCAAACATGGATTTTTTGGCTGCCCATGGGGAAATGGGCCTGGTACATACCATCCCGGAAGGCCTTGCGCCGGGAAGTGATATAGCCAACCTTTCAGTACTCGGTTATGATCCTGAAAAGTACTACACAGGCCGTTCGCCCTTGGAAGCAATCAGCATGGGTATACCTATGGAGTCAGGAGACGTTACTTTCCGAACCAATCTTGTGTCTTTGTCCTATGAGAAAGATTATGCAGACCGGATTATGCTGGATCACAGCTCCGATGAAATTTCCACAGAGGAAGCCTCCATATTAATAGAAGAAGTGAATAAACATTTCAGGAATGATTTTCTTGCCTTTTACCCGGGGGTAAGCTATAGGCATTGCCTCTTATGGAAAAACGGATCCCTGAATTTTGATCTGACACCTCCCCATGATATTTTGGAAAAAAAGATAGCTCCTTACCTGCCTAAAGGCAAAGACGGAGACCTGCTTCTTCAGATGATGTCAGAAAGCTGTGAATTTCTTTCCAACCACCCCGTCAATAAAGAGCGAATCCGCCGCGGCAAAAAACCTGCTAACTCCATATGGATCTGGGGAGAAGGCAGAAAACCCATCCTCCCCTCCTTCTTCGACCTACACGGCAGAAAAGGATCCGTAATTTCTGCCGTGGACCTTGTAAAAGGATTGGGAATCAGTGCCGGAATGAAATCTGTTGATGTGGCAAATGCTACCGGTACGCTTGAAACAAATTATGAGGGCAAGGCGGAAGCTGCGTTGAAAGAGTTGGAAAAAGGAAAGGATTTTGTTTATATCCATATAGAAGCCCCTGATGAATGCGGTCACCGCGGTGAGGCAGAAAATAAGGTTCGTGCTATTGAACTTATTGATGCCAGGGTTTTGACTGTTCTGCTTAAAGGGCTTGATAAATACGAAGATTACAGGCTTATGGTGCTGCCTGACCATCCCACGCCTTTATCCATAAGAACCCATACCAGTGATCCTGTGCCCTATGTTATCTATCAGAAAAGCAGGAAAAGGCTGTCCGGGCCGCTTTCCTATGATGAGTTTTCTGCTAAAGAGACAGGTATTGTCAGGACCTCAGGCCAATGTCTTATGAACCGCTTTCTGCACAGCTGACTATTTGATTAATGCTTAAGTTTCAGCCTGATACCTGATACACTTACGCTGATTGTGTCATCCTTCCCATTTGTGGTATGATAACGTAGGATTATTGCAGGATTATATATAGTAACTTAAATTATAGACAGGTAAATTAATAGAATGAAAGAGGGTTACCCCATGTACAATGCAAAAATGGAAATATCAAAAATTCTGGCCCCCCTTATTCCCGGGCTGGAACCAAATCAAATTTATGATATGCTTGAAGTACCGCCTAATCCGGAAATGGGCGATCTGGCTCTGCCTTGTTTTAAGCTGAGCAGGATTTTAAGAAAATCTCCTGTACAGATAGCGGAAGAATTGGCAGCCGGTATCCCGGCCGATGAGAATATAGATAGAATAGAAAGCGTATCAGGATACTTAAACTTTTTCCTCAATCAGAATCACTATATAAGGCAGGTACTGTGCCATATAATGGAATCAGGACAGGCTTACGGATCATCTGATATAGGGAAAGGCAAGACCATAGTCATAGACTATTCCTATCCCAATATAGCCAAACCCTTCCATGTAGGCCATCTGCGTTCTACTTCCATTGGAAATTCCCTTTACCGTTTATATAAATTTTCCGGGTATAACTGTGTTGGCATAAATCATCTGGGAGATTGGGGAACTCAATTCGGAAAGCTGATAACTGCATATAAACATTGGGGATCGAAAGAAGCTGTTCAGAAAAATTTGATTAAGGAATTGGTCTCCTTATATGTAAAATTTCATAAGGAAGCTGAAAAGGATGATTCCCTAAATGACGAAGCCAGAGAATGGTTCCTGCGTCTGGAACAAGGAGATGAAGAAGCCCTTGAGCTCTGGCAGTGGTTTAAAGATATAAGCCTGGAAGAATACCAGCAGGTATATGATCTTTTGGATGTATCCTTTGATTCCTATCATGGAGAAGCATTCTACAATGACAAAATGGAACCTGTTATACAAAAATTGAAAGATAAAAATTTGCTTAAAGAAAGCGAAGGTGCCATGATAGTCGATCTATCAGACGAAGATATGCCTCCCTGCCTGATACTTAAAGCTGACGGCAGCACCCTGTATGCCACCCGTGACATTGCAGCTGCCATCTACCGGAAGAAAACTTATGATTTTGATAAATGCATTTACGTAACCGGCGTATCTCAGAACCTGCATTTTAAGCAGTGGTTTAAAGTCATAGAAAAAATGGGCTATGAATGGCATAAGGATCTCTACCATGTTCCCTTCGGAACTGTCAGCATAGGCGGCGAAAGGCTTGCTACCCGAACCGGAAATGTGGTGCTGCTTGAAGATCTGCTTAATAAAGCCATCGAAAAGACATTGGAAATAATTGATGCCAAAAACCCCCATCTGGAAAACAAACATGAAATTGCAAAGCAAATGGGGGGTGGAGCAGTTATTTTCAGCGACCTTTTCAGCAATCGGATTAAGGATGTGTCTTTCTCCTGGGATGAAATTCTCAACTTTGACGGAGAAACCGGCCCCTATGTACAGTACACCCATGCCCGAACCTGCAGCCTGCTTAAAAAAGCAGAAGAATCCGGTGTTAATGCAGAAGAATTAGAATTTGACAGCAGCCTGCTGAATTCAAAGGAAGAGTATCAGCTTGTAAAAAGCTTAGCCGAGTTTCCCGAAAAAGTAAGCCAGGCTGTTGAAGAATTGGAGCCTTCCATAATAACAAGGTATCTGGTGAACCTTGCTCAGGCCTTCAACCGCTTCTATCACAATCACTCAATTCTGTTAGAGGATAAGGAACTGAAGCATGCCCGGTTGACTCTGGTTAAGGCAGCCAAGGTAACCCTATACAACGGTCTCAGATTAATCGGCCTGCATGCACCGGAAAGGGTCTAATAAGAGGGATATAAAGGAGGTATTGCTTTGAAGCGCATCGTCTTAACCGGAGGAGGAACAGCCGGCCACGTTACAGCCAATATGGCCCTGATCCCCAGACTCAGAGAACAGGGATGGGAAATCCATTATATCGGTACTAAAGATGGTATTGAGCATAAACTTATATCCCGTTTTTCGTATGTTACCTATCACAGCGTTCAATCCGGCAAACTAAGAAGATATTTTGATGTAAAAAATTTTACGGATCCATTCCGGGTCATTGCCGGCGTAGGCCAATCCGTTAACCTGATCCGCAGGCTTAAGCCTGATATAATCTTTTCAAAAGGCGGTTTCGTTTCAGTTCCTGTGGTAATGGGCGGCTGGCTGAATCGCATACCGGTGATTGTCCATGAATCAGACATCACACCAGGGCTGGCAAATAAGATTGCTACCCGTTTTGCAAAAACTGTCTGTACCACATTCCCGGAAACTGTTAAGCATTTTCCTGAAGGCAAGGCTGTTCATACCGGTACCCCCATACGGTGTGAATTGTTTCAGGGAAATAAGGAAAGAGGAAAAAATTTCTGCGGATTTACAGAAGATAAACCGGTTATTCTGATAATGGGCGGCAGCCTTGGAGCAGTGGCTGTAAATGAAGCTGTCCGAAAAATATATAATAAGCTTGTCCGCCGCTTCAATGTAGTTCACATATGCGGCAAAGGCAATATTGATCCCGCTTTTGAAGGCGTTCCCGGTTATAAGCAATTTGAATATGTCAGCGATGAGCTGCCGGATATCCTGGCAATGACTGACCTGGTCGTATCACGAGCCGGCGCCAATTCTATATATGAATTTCTGGCATTAAAGCTTCCTACCCTGCTTATTCCTCTTCCCTTAAGTGCCAGCCGCGGAGATGAGATATTAAATGCCCGTTCATTCGAAAAGCAGGGCTTTAGTAAGGTACTTGAACAGGAAAATATGACAGAATCGACTCTTTACGATAATATCATAGATTTATACTATAATAAGGATAGATATATAAATGCCATGAAGAAAAGCCAATCGGGCAATGGAATTGATATGGTGCTGGAACTTATAGAAAGAAACAGTAAAAGAAAGTGATAAATTTTAGTTTTTAAGTTGAAAAATGTGGATAATGTGGATAACATCACAATTATCCACATTTTGTTTTGTTTATAATATTATATAAGCTTGTATATCGATTATATATCCCCATTCTTATCCACATTATCCACAGGTTATATCATCTGTTTTCCACATATTATGGATATTTAAACCAGGTCAGCTGCCGCTTTTAAAGCTTTTTCATAATCGGGATGATTTCCGACTTCCTTTACATACTCCACATAAAGTATTATATTATCCCGGTCTACTACCACTATCCCCCTGCTGAGCAGGCGGTTTTCCTCCATTACAAAACCATAATTAAGGCCGAAGGATAAATCCTTATGGTCTGAAAGGGTAATTACATTATTCACCTGGTTGGCCTGACAGAACCTTTTTTGTGCGAAGGGCAGATCAACGCTGATGGTGAGCACAATCGTATCCTTTAATTTTTCCGCTTCACTGTTAAAGCGAAGAGTCTGCATCTCACAAACGCCTGTATCCAGTGAAGGAACAACTGAAATTATTTTTACTTTATTTCCTGCATCCTTTAAGGTAAAGGGTTGTAAATCCCCCGTCAGCACGGTAAAATCAGGCGCCTTGTCCCCGGGCTTTACCTCATTTCCCAGTAAGGTAACGGGATTGCCCTTCATGGTAACTAAATTTCCTCTTCGATTCATATAAAAAATCTCCTTTCAGGAAAACATATTCCTAAGCATATGAACACCCCTAAAGTAGATCTGTAATCAATTTATATTTATATTTTTTCTATCCAGCCATGCTTATCCGGCTCTGTACCGTATTGGATACCGGTAATGAGGTCATACATCTTCTGAGAGAATTCTCCCATTTTTCCTCCGTTAATTTCAATAATGTTATCATTCCAATTCAGTACTCCAACCGGTGAAATGACAGCAGCCGTGCCGGTACCGAATACTTCTTCCAGCTCGCACTTTTCATGGGCATCATAAATTTCCTGAATGGACAATTGTCTTTGTTCTACGGTATAGCCCATTTCCTCTGCCAAAGCAATAACAGAATCCCGGGTAACCCCTCCTAAAATAGTACCGCTGTTAAGAGGAGCGGTAATTAAAGTACCACTAATCTTGAAGAATATGTTCGTGGTGCCTACTTCTTCAACATATTTCCGCTCTTTGGCATCAAGCCACAGTACCTGGGTATAACCTTTCTTCTGAGCTTCCTCTGCTGCATAAAGGCTCACTGCATAGTTGCCGGCTGTTTTGGTAAATCCGACTCCGCCTTCTGCTGCCCGTACATACTTATCTGTCACATAAATCTTAACCGGTTTCAAGCCCTCTTTATAGTAAGCACCTACCGGAGAAAGGATAATGAAAAACTTATAAGTATCAGAAGGACGCACGCCTAAGCTGTTGTCAGTGGCAATTACAAAGGGACGTATATACAGAGATGTGCCTTTTGATTTTGGAATCCATTCCTTATCAATGTTAATAAGCGTTCTAAGCCCTTCCCAAACCATATCTTCATCCAGCTGAGGAATGCAAAGCCTCTCAGCAGATCGATTTAACCTTCGAATATTGGCAAAAGGCCTGAATGCCACAGCTTCCCCGTCCTTGTTAAGATATGCCTTCATACCTTCAAAAATTGCCTGTCCGTAATGGAATACCATGCAGGAAGGTTCCACTTCAAAAGGCCCGTATGGTACAATCCTGGGATCATGCCATCCTTTTTCCGGGTTATAGTCTGCTACAAACATATGGTCAGTAAAATACTTTCCAAAACCCAGCTCATTATCTGCCGGTTTCTGTTTAGGGTTCTGGTTCCTCACAATGCGAATTTCCATCTTCCATTCCTCCATCTAAAATATACTTTACTTTGTATTTATACTTCTTCTTTTTTCGCCTTTGCAACGGATACTATATGCCCGCCTTCTTCAATTTTCATCAGGGTTACACCCTGGGTATTGCGGCCGAGCTGGCTGATTTGACTGGTTTCTATCCTGATGATAACGCCATCGGAGTTTATAATAATCAGGTCCTCTTTGCCTGTAACTACCTTCAGGGCAGAAAGTTCCCCGGTTTTATCCGTTATAT
>JAAZHD010000398.1 GCA_012510895.1 Clostridiales bacterium | reverse complement strand
GGGTATGGATATGTGTTCTAGCTTGCTTTCTCCCTTCATCCCTCGGCAAGTAAGCCCTCAGCATGGCGGAATGAGTATGTCAAGGGTAAGCCACGCGTTTGGCCCGTGACATGCTCATTAGCGATGTAGATTTTACTTAGTATATTTTTTGGTGTAAAGGTGACATTTTCACTGATTAAAACCACTCGCTTTTAGGTGACATTTTCATAGATTATTGACACTATATTTCTTGAAAATTTTTAAAAAAGTGCAGCATATCTCATGATAACTTGCATACAACACGGGATAAAAGGCTGAATCAGAGGACAATACGTGTGTTTATGCAATATTATGTATTTAGTAATTCATAAAACTGTTGACACAACTACCGGCTTATAGTATCATTAACTCCGTGAACGAACAAAGGCGTTCTTCAGATAGTACCAGGTTAAAAGTCAGTATGACATGCAGCCGTTTAACAGGTACTATGTGATGAACGCCTTATTTATATGTTAGGAGGAAAACCTGTGAGAGAAGGAATGTTCAGAAATTTATCAGGGTGTGCTATTTCGGGCATGTTTTCCAAATCCGGCAAACGATTCTCAGGTAAATACATTATAGAATCAATTTCAGTAATGCACGAACGTTCCAACGGCCTTGGAGGAGGCTTTGCGGCTTATGGAATTTATCCGGAATACAAGGAATACTATGCTTTTCATATATTTTACGATAATAAGTTTGCAAAAGAGGATTGTGAAAATTTTTTAGAGGAACATTTCGACATAATTAACCTTTCAAAGATTCCTACTCGAAAAATACCGGAAATCACCGATGAACCGCTGATTTGGAGGTACTTTGTCACACCGCTTCCGACTAAGCTTGCCGACAGTCAACTGGATGAAAGGGAATATGTGGTCAAATGTGTGTTCAGGATCAATACATCTGTTAAGGACGCCTATATCTTTTCAAGCGGTAAAAATATGGGCATTTTCAAAGCAGTAGGATTTCCTGAAGATGTAGGACGCTTCTATTGCCTGGAAGAGTATGAAGGATACTGTTTTACAGCTCATGGCAGGTATCCTACCAACACTCCCGGTTGGTGGGGAGGCGCACATCCGTTTGGGCTTCTTGACTATTCAGTAGTTCATAATGGTGAAATCTCTTCATATGATGCAAATCGCCGCGCCATTGAAATGTACGGATATAAATGCACCTTAAAAACAGATACAGAGGTAATTGCTTACATTATTGACTATCTACACAGAAAACAGGGGCTTACTTTTAAAGAGATTTGCTCGGTGATTGCGTCGCCATTTTGGTCAACCATAGAAAGCAGGCCCCGGGAGGAAAGGGAAGAGCTTGAGTACTTGAGAAGCATTTTCGATTCACAATTGATAAACGGCCCATTTTCCATAATTGTGGGTTTTGAAGGAGGTATTCTGGCATTGAATGACAGGTTGAAATTTCGCAGTATGGTAGTGGGTGAAAAAGATGATATGGTATTTGTGGCCAGTGAGGAAGCCGCAATAAGGCTGATACAAAACGATTTGGACAGAGTATGGGCGCCCAAGGGCGGCGAAGGGGTAATATTCACTATTGAGAAAGGAATAATGTAATGGCTGTGAATTATATTTATCCGGATTATGAAATAGTACGCAATTATGAAAGGTGCATCAACTGTCGGGTGTGTGAGAGGCAGTGCGCCAATGAAGCACATTTATACCTGAGTGAAAGTAATAAAATGACAGCAGATGACACAAGGTGTGTAAACTGCCACCGTTGTGTTTC
>JAAZHD010000397.1 GCA_012510895.1 Clostridiales bacterium | reverse complement strand
GAATATCATTATGCGTTCTGCTTTCATAGAATTTTTTATCTGTACACTGGGCGGTTTGCCCCATTCCGCTATCGGTTTTACAAGCCGTCAATGTCATTAAGCCCGAAAACGGCTTAACAATTTAAGATGATTATTGAAAAAACAGAAATGGTGAGGAATTATTACATCTTGGCTCCACATGATTTGCAAAACCGAGCATTCTCATCATTTAATTCTCCGCATGACTGACATCTAACTTTTACTATTTGCAGAATTTCGTCTTTCTCCCTGATAGTTCTCTCTTTAATTATATCAATGTTTTCAATAACGTCATTTATAATCCCGCCTGCTGCTGAACTATAGGGTTTTAAATCATTCCTTGCTTTTTCCGGATCCAGTATTATTCCTGAGCCGGCTGCACCCTTTGCCCCGATATTCATCAATATACTGCCTGCTATTATGCAGATCATACCTGCTAAGGCTCTCTTGAAAAATGACGGCATTCCGGCATCAAAAAATGGATCAAATCCGACATCATTAACAAAAAACCCGGAAATGAACAATATAAATCCCAGCCCAACCATGCCCATGCCTATATAATATAAAGTCTTTCTTTCGCTAGATATTTTGTTTGACAATATAATCCCCTCTATTTCTATTTAATTGCCTGAAACACAACTATATTGTTTATACAGGTAAATACGTTATCAACAGCCCGCCTAAAACTAAGCTTGACAAATTGGCTGTAATCGTATACAGTGCCGTTCGAATTCTTTTGTGCTCCTTAACAATAGCAGTAAACGCTGCCAACTCTACAATTATTACCAATATTTCTAAATTCACAAAACCTATCAACCAGTATGAACCTATGCCGGGACCGGTTATCATTGCATTTAGCCCGGTTTGTGTAATAATATTGATTATAAAAAATGCCAGCCAGCTCCTCCTTTGGCGAAAACCAAATAAAATGAATACAAGACTTTCTATAGTCAAAGTCAACACGACCCGCAAGGCAACCAATATTGGAACTCTAAATGGTGATTGTCCAATTACAAGACTATCTGTCTTCAGATCAAGTGTTAACAAATTGTTATACGTCTTAAACGTTTCTACAGGTAAAAGATAATTAGAGCTTTTCTCCTTGCTTTCAACAGCAAGTATTACACCATCAAGTTCATATTTTTTCCATGGAGACATATGGTAGAAGAACCTATAGTATGTCTCCCATGCTTTTTGTTCTTTTTGCAGCTCAATCTTTTTTATTTGACTCTCATCAGGGAACAATAGAAATAATGACATGTCATCAGGCGGATTTGACACTAACACAGTAAAGCCAGGCGGTTCTGCAGAGTTGGCTTTCATCTCCGTAGGAAAACTAAGCAGTATGACAGTTACAAGAACCATAATCATCCATTTATATCGTTTCATTATATCCATCTCTTTCCTCCTAAAAACACACAAATGCCGATCAATGCATTTTTACTGTCATGAAAAACAGAAAAAATATATTCATGCTAAACTATATTTCTATTTCCAAAAGTATTGGAGTATGATCCTGTCTTGGACCGGAATCTATCATTTCGGATTTAACTACCTTATCTGCTATACGATCGCTGACCAGCCAGTAATCAATTCTCCACCCGGAATTGTTGATTTTACTTGTCTTGGCACGCTGAGCCCACCAGGTGTAAACACCCGGCACATCACCATGAATATAACGAAATGTATCAGTAAACCCCTTCTCCAGCAAATTAGTAAAGCCTTGACGCTCTTCATCTGTAAAGCCTGCTGAACGACGATTGCTTTCCGGATATGCCAGGTCAATTTCTTTATGCGCAACATTAAAATCTCCAGCTGCTATTACAGGTTTAACTTTATCCAGACTTGTCAGATACTCAGCGTATTTTATGTCCCAAATTTGACGATCTTCCAAACGATTTAGATTATCTCCTGCATTCGGAGTATAAACCTGCGTTAGGAAGTAATTATCAAACTCCAAAGTTATTATACGACCTTCAGCATCCATGGTACCCGGTGCGCCGATTTTTGGGAACATGACTTTGGGTGCCAAATGATCCTTATATAAAAACATGGTACCTGCATAACCTTTGCGAGCCGGTTCAACTGAATTGTTCCATACAACTATATAATCCTTGAACTTATCATTCAGTATTTCCAGATGTTTTTTTGTAGGACCGGTGCTGGATAACTTTGTTTCCTGTAAAGCAATAGCATCGGGATTGTGTTCTATAATAGTGTTCAACACATTTTGAGACAATAAAGCACGTGCTGATGTACCCAATAAAGCTGCATTTAAAGAATCAATATTCCATGAAATAAACTTCAATTTTGTCCCCCTATACTTTTTTGAAAGTTAACTAAGATTATAATATATTATTCTTCTACCGAAAACAATCAAAATATATATATTGCCTATTCATTTCCAGATTCCTGATCATTCCTTGCGTTTGTCAATGAAAATTTGACCCCCTCGCTAATGAATTTTTGACCCCTCTCCGCTAGTGAAATTCTGACCCCCTTGCTACTAAATATCTGACCCCCACATACGCATACCTCTCACATACGCATACCTCTCACATATGTATACCTCTCATTCCGCATGTATAAGATTGGTTTTGCAGCTATATCTGTTTAGCAAAGCCCAAGGGAACTGTAACCGGCGAAGCGAACTCTTGACAGGTAAATGAAGTAAATGCTACACCGCCTTTTCCGGGGGCAACACTTATACAGCTATATCCGTTTCCTTCGCCCTCGGTGATTAATAGGCTGCATTTGCAAATAACCTGTCAAGGGCGGGTTACAGGATTTCAGTTACTTTGGTTTTTTCTATAGGAGTCTCCGTTCATATTCAGGACATGAGAACGGAAAGTGAGCCTATCCACCAAAGCAGTGACCATTGTAGTGTTTTCAAACAACCCTGTCCACTTAGAAAAGGGAAGATTTGTTGTAACAATGATACTTGCCTTTTCCGAGCGGTCTGATATGACTTTGAATAGAAGTTCGGACTGGTACCGGTTGAAACTTAAGTATGAAAGCTCATCAAGAATCAGAAGATCAGCTTTTTGAATTTGTTATTCAAGCTTGCCAAGGCTTTTAAATTCCCTTGCCTCTACTAACGTAGTCGCGAGTGTGGCAGCCGTGTAAAACTTGACATTAAATCCTTCCTTTATTGCTCTAAGCCCTAATCCAATACTAAGATGACTTTTACCACTACCTGGATTCCCAATCATTATGATGTTCTGTCTTTGTCTTCAGAAATGGGAATCCTGCAGTCCTGCGTTTCTGCTGGTTCTCACGCCGGGTTTCAAGTTCCTTTTTCATAAGCTCAAGTAAAAATTCCTCATATCCCAGTCCTGCGCCTGCATGTCGCAGAATTTCGTTGTATCTTGTGAATGAAGGAACCCGTAACTGTTTTGCATAGAGGCGAATACTTTCTATCATTGTAGATATTTCACTCATCACATCACCCCTATCTTAAGGTCATATTCTTCAAGGTTGACTTCCTGTACCTTTACAGTGGCAGTTATAGATAGAGCACCAGTGTTCATATCTTCAGGAAGAAGATATCCCAATACGATATCAATCGTTGGAGGCATATCTGGAGGCATCTGATCCCTAATCTGCAGGATCCTCTGAAGTCCATAATCAACGCTCAACCGAAGTAGCCTTACTATATCCCGGGCACCTCCTGGAAACTGCATTCCCCATTTAAGAATCTCTCTCTCCGCATTGTCCTTAATAGGTCTGGCATTATACACTGCACGTGGTTTCTTCTCCAATAGGTCTATGTAGTGCTCCGGTAAAGAGAATATCTCGTTCCTTCCATAACTTCTGGTGGGGCAGGCGATTTCTTTTCCCTTGAAATATATTACTATCTTGTTTCCATAACCTTTTACACTGACTTCTTTCCCAACATGCTTTACCGGAACCGAGTATGAATTCCTGTCAAACCGAACCAGCGAATACTCATTGACTCTGAGTGCAACACTCTTTTCCGGGTCATAGGTATATGGTGGAAGTGGCATTAGTGCTGCTTTTTCTATGTCATACATTTCGCCGACTGTCATGGTGCGGCCTTTAATCTGATGTGCACGATACTTTAGACATGATTCATAAAGCATCTGGTTCAATTCTTCTATACTGTCAACCCTCGGTACAGGAACAAGCATATTCTTTCTGAACCAGCCTACAAGATTCTCTATTAGCCCTTTTTCGTTCCCCTTACCAGGATTACAAAAGTTCATCTCAAAAGCATAGTGGGCACTCAATGTATAGTACTTATCCTGTGGTTTTGCGTACTTGCCGAAGCCTTCTTTTACTGCTACTTTTGCATTGTCAAAGATCAATCTTTCTGATACTCCCCCAAAGAATTCAAAAGCCTTTACATGACCTTCCAGGAAGGATTCTTCATTCTGCCTGTAAAATGCCATCACAAAAATGTCACAGCTGTAGCAGAGCCGCATACAGAAAACATTTATCTTCTTGCGAACCCCACCTATGTATGCATAACTTTCTCCCCAGTCCAATTGGGCTGCTTCACCAGGATCAAATGACAGCGGAACGAAAGCTTTTGCTACACTTTTCTTCATATTCTGAACAGCTAGCCTGACTGTAGATTCACCGCCCGTAAAGTTTTTTTCATCAACTAATCTGTCAAATATTTTCTTTGCTGTATGTGTCTGTTTTTTTAGTCCTTCCTTCTTACAGGCATCCTTTGATAAAATCTATCACTTCTTCTGTCATTACAGATGCATCTCTCTTATATTTTTTCCTGTCCCATGGTACGTGGGACCCTTCACAATACTTCTTTACAGTATTTTTGAATATGCATAGTTCTCGCGCTATCGCCTTCTTTCCTTTCTTTTCTACTTGATACATGTATCTTATTCTTTTATAATTGACCACGCTTATTATCACGCCTTCCGTCCCCCTGTCAATCAAATGTCTATTATGATTGTACAGGTTTTTTGTTGGAAGGGGGGTCATTTTTTCGTTAGCGTTTCTACCCTTAAGGGGTCACTTTTATATTAGCATATACACATTCCCTTTCTCCTATTGAATTCATAAGCGAATTATGCCCTGCATAAACTGTTTTTTAGCTTAAAATTTATATATGATTTAGGTGTCAAAAGCCCTAATAAATAATATTATCACCTTGCACCTTAAAAACTTAACACAAAGCCCATAAGAAGCCCAATATATAGTAT
>JAAZHD010000041.1 GCA_012510895.1 Clostridiales bacterium | reverse complement strand
CCTATTGGGCATTCCACTGAAGGATACTCCATGCCGTCCCAATATATCCGCAAAATGGCTTCTCTCCATTTGCTTCTGCCGGCGGTCATCCATATATGCTGAATTGCCCCGGAGCCTTCAATATCTGCCATGGTAAATACTTCACCCGGCTGTATGATTACATATGGGTTTACCTTCCACCCCTGCCCTAAATCCTGTGCTGCCACGGCTGCTACACCTTCATCCAAAGTCGCCATGCCGCCCTTCCCCTTGGCGCCGGTGAAATTCTCGGGGCTTATTGAGCGGGTTTTGGCATCGGATAACCTCCAAAGGTTGCCCATATCCATACCCAAACCATTGAATTTTCCATCCATTTCACATAAACCTCCTTTGGTTTGTTAAAAATAATTATTGCCTCCGGGTAAACATAAAGCTGTATTGTTAAAACCCGGCAAATTTTACCTATTAACCTTTTAATGGTTTTATAAGGCCTGGCTTTGGAATTCCTTCCAGGGAATTTCTACCAAAGCCCTGTTGTTGATGATGTCATTTATATGAACTAAAAGGGGGAAATCTTTCATATTGACCAGGCCGGCTTTTTCAAGCCTATACAAGGCTCTTGCAATACGCGTAGTTATAACTACTGATTCCAGAGTAATGCCTTCCAGCTTTGCCATGGCTTCATCAAAACTCAGCCCTCGTCCGAGCAAAGTGCCCAATTTTCTGGTGCGCCCGCCAAATATGGTTACATATAAGTCTCCGGCTCCATATACGATGTTTTCATGCCCTCCGCCAACCAACTCTATGATATTCGACATTTCACGGATACTTTGTCCAAAAAGTGCAGCTTGCGGATTATATGCCTGTTGACAGCCTATGCCTTCTTCCCTTTCAATCAGTCCCACTGCCAGTGTAACAGCTAGCGCATATGCATTCTTTAATGCCACTGCAGATTCCACACCTATAACATCTGTTGAAGTGTTTATATGGTAATAGGAGGTTTCCAATAAACCTTTCAATCCTTTTAAAATTTCCGGATCTTCCCCGCAGAAGACAACAGAAGAATTGCGCCTGTCAGCCAGCTCATAACTGGTACAGGGACCTCCGATGGCATTAATGAACAAGTTCCGTCCGGGCGGCAGCTTCTCCTTCATCAAATGGGGAAAGGGCACCAGTCTGCCGTCCGGTTCATCATGCAGCCCCTTGGTTACCAACAGCACCGGAATGGAATCGGGAACAACGGGCAGTACCTTTTCTGTAAACCAATCCACTCCAAAACTGCTTATGCCTCCTATAATAAGATCTGCCCCGTTAACAGCGGTTCCCAGTTCTTCTATATGATAAGGCTTTATTCCGGCAGGCAGCCGGCGTTTAAGGGTAGGATGAAAACCATTAACTTGAACATTTTCAATAATGTCACGGTCCAAATGCGTGCCGACCAATCGAACCTCATGGCTATTGTCCGAGGCAGGAAAGGCTATTGCCGATCCCATCATTCCTGCACCAACTATTGTTATAACGCTCATCTGTCTGTCAGCCCCAATCTCGTTAAGATTTAACCAATAATAAACTTGTGTTTCTTTATCAGTTTCCTGATTTCATTGCCATTTCTCTTATCTTTTTAAGTCTTTTCATAACATCATTTTTACTTCGCCCAAAATAATCGTGAAGTCTTTTATACTCAGCATATAACTTGTCATAGGCTGCAACATTTTCCGGAATTGGCTTGTAATACCCCTCTTCCACTCCGGTCATTGCCCTGGCAGCCTGAAATATGGTATCATACCCTCCATTCCTTTTTCCTGCTGCAACTGCCCCACAAACAGCAGAACCCAGAGCAGAAGTCTGAGCAGAGGCAGCTATGCGGATTTCCCTGTTGGTCACATCAGAATAGATCTGCATCATCATTTCATCTTTCTTGGCTATTCCGCCTGCAGCATACAGCTCCCTTATAGGTACGCCTGCATCCTGATAAGCCTCTATTATCATTCTGGTGCCAAATGCCGTGGCTTCAATCAGGGCTCTGTAAACTTCCTCCGGTTTGGTCAAAAGGGTATAACCCAGCATTAAACCGGTTAAATCAGCATCATTTAATACAGAACGGTTGCCGTTCCACCAGTCCAGTGCCAGAAGACCGCTCTCGCCTGCTTTTAACTTAGAGGCTTTCTGCCTGAGATAGGCATGTATATTCATGCCTTTTTCTTCAGCTTCTTTAGCATAAGCTGCAGGAAGAGAATTCTCTATGAACCACTCAAAGTGGTCTCCCACGCAGGCCTGCCCTGCTTCATAAGCATATAAGCCGGCCAGAATGCCATCTTCAACTACACCGCTGATGCCCGGAACCATCTTTTCTTCCCTGTCCATAACAATATGACATGTGGACGTTCCAATGATCATAAGCATTTTGCCGGGTTCTGTTATCCCGACCCCCGGCAGGGAAGCATGGGCATCAATAAAAGGCGCAGCAACAGGGGTACCGGGATTTAAGCCCAGCATTCCGGCTGCTTTTTCTGTCAGCACTCCTACCCTGCTTCCGCTGGTAACCACTTCTTTGTTCAATTTTTCTTCAACAAAGTTTTCCAGGCGCGGATCCAATTGCCGGTAAAAATCCCTGGAAGGATAGCCGTATTTCTTGCTCCATAATGCTTTGAACCCTGCAGCACAGCTGTTGCTCTTCTTTTCGCCTGTCAATTGCTCAGTGATCCAGTCGGCAGCTTCCACAAAACGATCCGCCGCCTGATACACTTCAAATGCCTCATCCAGGATTTGCATTACCTTTGGCACCATCCATTCTGATGAGATTCCGGAGCCATATCTGCTTAAAAATTCTTCCCCCCTGCTTGCAGTAATTTCATTCAGTCTGTTGGCCTGCTTCTGCGCTGCATGGTGCTTCCACAGCTTCACATAGCTATGCGGGTTTGATCTGAATTTCTCATCCAGACATAGGGGTCTGCCGGTTTTATCTACAGGAAGTATGGTACAGGAAGTGAAATCAAACCCCAGTCCGATTATATCATTCGCATTTACCCCGGCTTCCTTAATAACTGCAGGAATTACCGCCCGCAATGCCTCAAGATAATCCTCCGGATGCTGAAGAGCCCAGTCAGGGCCCAGCTTTGTTTTCCCGTCCGGCAGAAATTCATCCATTACCCCATGGGTATAATCCTTTACTGCAGAAGCTATTTCCCTGCCGGCGGCAATTTCCACCAATACCGCCCTGGCGGACAAAGTACCAAAATCAATACCAATGGAATATTTGCTTGACATACAACAAGACCTCCCTCTGCGTACCTGTATATCTGAATCATATCAAATTAATTACATACCGCTGCATATTTTACACCTGCTCCTTTGCACAATAATCCATATTACTCTATCCAGAATTTTTCCTCAATCATGGCACATAGGGTGTGATAGACAGGCAGATGATATTCCTGTATATCAGCTGTAATTTCCGACGGTACATTGATCAGAACATCGCAAATCGAGGCCAGTCTGCCTCCGCCCGCTCCCGTCAT
>JAAZHD010000396.1 GCA_012510895.1 Clostridiales bacterium | reverse complement strand
GCTGCTGAAAATACAGGAGGGGGAGGAATTATCCCTGTCGGATTTGGCGGCAAGAGCTGTTGATCTGGGTTATGAGAGGGTTTATACCATTGAAGGTCCAGGCCAGTTAAGTCTGCGGGGCAGTATATTTGATATTTTCCCTCCCGGGGCAGCGAAGCCTTACAGAATTGATTTTTTTGATGACTTTGTAGATTCTGTTCATGATTTTGATATACTAACTCAAAGATCCGAAGAGCGTCGACAGACTGTGTACATTCCGCCGGCTGTGGATCTAATTGCTTCAAAAGATGAGCTTAAAAAGGCGGGACAGGAAATAGAGAAAAACTTCAGGCAGCTTCTTCAAAAAATGGAAGGGCAGCCTGATTTTGACAAAGCACAGCTTTGCAGCCGCATGGACAGGCTGCTGGAACAGCTGGAGCATGGAACAATAAGCGAACATCTCTATAATTATTTCCCCTACTTCTATGAAAATCCGGGTTCCCTGCTTGACTATGCAGGACCTGATGCCTGCCTGGTCTTTGATGAACCGGCTCGGATCAGGGAACACAGTAAACAGAAGGCAGAAGAATTTTCGGTATATTTTCAGGATTTGCTGATGAAAGGTGAAGTTCTTCCCAAACAAGCCGGCCTGCTGGGAAGTTTTGATGTCATACTGGCCAGGGCAGATGAGCTGAGAAGCATTTCACTTATGTCCCTTCCCCGAAGCAATCCGGGCTTTCAGCCTAAACGGATTCAGACGGTTGAAGCCCGTACCATTCCTGCTTACCACGGAAAATGGGAACTTCTTGCCGATGATTTGCGTTACTGGAAAAGCAGAAACTATACCATTCTGCTTCTGTACGGCAGGCGGTTCAAGGCAAAAGGGCTGTCCGATGCCCTGAGAGAATATGATCTGGATACAGTTGTATGGACTCATATGCCTGAGGATGTGCCGCCGGGCCAGATCGCCATTGTTCCGGGTAATCTCAGCAAGGGTTTTGAATATACTGAAGGGCGCTTTGTCCTGATCAGCGAGCAGGAGATGTTCAAAACCCAGAAACGCAAAAAGGCTTCAAAGGCAAGAAAGAACAAGCTGGATTCCTTTGTTGATTTGAAAGTTGGAAGCCTGGTAGTGCATGAAAATCATGGTATCGGCAGATATATGGGCATAGAAAAGTTAAAGGTAAATGATCAGGAACGGGATTATTTACTAATTCAGTATGCGGGGACAGACCGCCTGTATATTCCGACAGATCAGATGGAGCTTATTCAGCCCTATGTAGGCGGTGAGGAGAGCACTCCCCGCCTGTCCAAACTGGGCGGTACAGAGTGGCAGAAAACAAAGGCCCGGGTTCGTGAGTCAGTGAAAGAGCTGGCTTTTGATCTTCTGGAACTATATGCCGAAAGAGAAGCTTCCAAGGGGTTTAAATTTTCAAAAGACACCCCATGGCAGGAAGAGCTTGAAGAAAGCTTTGTCTATGAGGAAACTCCGGATCAGATACATTCCTTGAATGAGATCAAGAGGGATATGGAGTCGGATATTGTAATGGACCGCCTGCTTTGCGGCGATGTGGGCTACGGGAAAACCGAGGTGGCTATCCGGGCTGCCTTCAAGGCGGTTATGGACCAAAAACAGGTTGCAGTTCTGGCACCTACCACCATACTTGCCCAACAGCATTATAATACCTTTGTGAGCCGGTTTGCTGATTTTCCTGTTACAGTGGACGTACTGAGCCGCTTCAGGACTGCCAGAGAGCAAAGGGAGATAATTAAGGCCCTAAAGGAAGGCAGCATAGATGTTATAATCGGAACCCACCGTTTGCTGGGCAAAGACGTAAAATTCAAGGATCTGGGTCTTCTGATCATTGATGAGGAACAGCGCATCGGTGTCGGGCACAAGGAAATGATGAAGCAGATGAAGAAGAATGTGGATGTGCTCACCCTGACCGCCACCCCCATTCCCCGAACCCTGCATATGTCGCTGACCGGCATACGGGACATCAGTATCATTGAAACTCCTCCGGAAAACCGCTACCCGGTTGAGACCTATGTGGTGGAATACAGCGACTCTTTAGTACGGGATGCCATCATCCGGGAAGTTCAAAGAGGAGGACAGGTGTATTTTGTATACAATCATGTAAAGCGCATGGAAAAGATGGCGGAAAGATTAAGGATGCTGGTTCCTGAAGTCAGGATTGCCATGGCACACGGGCAAATGAGTGAAGCGGTTTTGGAAAGAACCATGATGGCTTTCTATGGACATGAGTATGATTTGCTTTTATGTTCAACTATTATAGAAAGCGGGCTTGATATACCCAGCGTGAACACCCTTATTGTTTATGATGCAGACTATTTCGGTCTGTCCCAGCTTTATCAGCTGCGGGGCAGGGTAGGACGATCCAATCGCGTGGCTTATGCCTACTTCACATATAAAAAGGATAAGGTGCTTAACGAAATTGCAGAAAAAAGATTAAGGGCAATAAAAGAGTTTACTGAATTCGGTTCAGGGTTTAAAATAGCTATGAGGGATCTGGAAATACGGGGAGCCGGCAATCTGCTCGGCCCGGAACAGCACGGGCAGATGGCTGCGGTAGGTTATGATCTTTATGTCAAACTGCTGGCAGAAGCGGTTAAGGAAATAAAGGGAGAAGAACCTGAAAAGCCGGTGGAAGCAGTGGTGGATATCGGGGTGGATGCTTATCTGCCCAACAGCTATATAGCTGAAGAGAGCCATAAGATTCAAATGTATAAGCGCATTGCGGCTATAGAGAGTTTTGCTGACAAGCTGGATGTGGAAGAGGAATTAATGGACCGTTTCGGTGACATGCCTCAGGAGACGGTTAATCTTATACAAATTGCCTATATCAGGGCTCTGGCTGAAAAATTCGGATTTTCAGAGATAATACATCGGGGCCGGGAAGTTAAAATGAAAATGAGCTCCAATCATAAGCTGACTCCCAGGACCCTTATGATTCTCCTCAATGAAAATCAAAAGATGCTCCGATATGTTGGCTCGAATCAGCCTGTTATGGTATTATACGGGAAGGATGCCGAAGGAAGTGAAGCACTGGCCGGTGTTGCCAAAGTTTTGGAAAGAATAAATGAACTGCAAAAGGGAAAGGAAGAAGCAAATTGAACAAAAGACAACGCATGGTGCTTATTGCACTCATTGGAATTATGGCTGTTCTCATGGCCGGCTGCAATTTAGTGCGGGTTAATGAGGAGAAGGATCGTCAGATAGTAGTGGCAAAAGTAAATGGAAAGGAAATACTCAAAGGTGCTGTATTGGATCAGTATCGTGCCAATTACGGGGTCCCGGAAGAATATGATGAGCAGATACTGACTGGAATACTGGATGCTCTTATTGAAGAGGAATTGGTAAAGCAAAAGGCAGAAGCCGCCGGTTATGTATTGAATGACGAGGTCATAAACCGTGCAAGGGAAGAATATGAACAGAGCCTTAAAGATTATGCAGAAGCTTTAAGGGAAGAAGCCGGCGAAGATGATGACAGCGATACCGATTATTTGCAGAAGGCAAAAGAAAAAATGTCGGAATATTATGAGGGCGCGGGCTTGTCAGAGGAAGAATATATAGAGAACTGGGCAAAATACATTGCCATTCAGGATTACCTGGACCAGCTTACCAATGATATCACAGTGACAGAAACTGAAATAGAGGAATTTTATCAGGAAGAATTGGAGTTTCAGCTGGACAACCCTTCGCTGGCAGCTTTTTATTCCTCGGTTAAGGTAGTTGAAAAGCCGGCAAGCAGAACGGTTAAACATATTCTTATCAAGCTTTCCGATGAAGATATGAATGCCATATCCTCCCTGAGACAGGAAAACAAATCGGAAGAAGCTGATGAGCTTCGGGACGAAAAACTGGCGGAAATACGTAAAAAGGCTGAGGATGTTCTGGTTAAGGCAAAGGCAGGTGAAGATTTTGAGGCCCTTATTAAAGAGTATGGGGAAGATCCCGGCATGGAAAATGAGGAAAACAAGGACGGCTATTCCATGTACAAGGATTCCAGCATGTATCCTGAATTCATTGAAGCATCCTTTAAGCTGAAAGAAGGAGAAATATCCGATTTGGTGGCTACGGATGCAGGTTATCATATAATAAAGGTATATGAGGCCAATGAGGATGAAATAACTCCCCTGGATGAAATAAAAGATAAAGTGCAGGAAGTGCTGTTGAACCAGAAGAAGAACATAAAAATCGATGAATTGATTGCAGAATGGCTGGAGGAAGCTGATATAAAGAAGTATGAGAGAAGGCTGTAATAAACTGCCTTGACAATCATTATCCATAGTCCTTCCAAAGAGATGCATAAAAGCCAAAGTCAAGTAAAATAATAACGATGCAGGACAGTTTTCTATGATATGCCTATGAAGGAGGGATTTATGTGAAAGCAACAGGGATTGTCAGGCGGATAGATGATTTGGGACGTGTGGTCATTCCTAAAGAGATTCGCAGGACATTACGCATTCGGGAAGGTGATCCCCTGGAAATATTTACAGCCAGAGAAGGAGAGGTCATACTTAAAAAATATTCCCCGATCGGGGAACTCGGTGACTTTGCAACAGAATATGCGGAATCACTGCATGAGACCTTAGGATATATTTCCTGTATTACAGATAAGGATACTATCATAGCTGTTGCAGGAGGAACCAAAAAAGACTTTTTGGATAAGGCCATTAGTGCTGATCTGGAACAGATAATGGAAATGAAAAAGACCGTGCTGATAAACGGGCAGGAAGATAAACCCGTTGGCATCACTGTCGAAGGGGATAATGGGGAAAAGTATACTGCTCAGGTAATCGCCCCCATTGTGAACCAGGGTGATGCCATTGGTGCTGTGCTTCTTTTATCAAAGGATCCTGAAGCCCGGATGGGAGAGATGGAAGTGAAGGTGGCAGAAACAGCCGCAGGTTTTCTGGGCAAACAAATAGATCATTGATGTTTAATTGGAATCTTAGATTAAGAACTTTAAAGAGTTTAAGCGAAAGGGCATTGAAGAAATTTTCAATGCCTTTTCTTCATAGGAGCCCCTGTTTTATGAATATATTTACCAAAAGCGGCATAAAAGCGGATATAAAGGGTTGTCATCTTTCTCTGAATGATATACTATTCAAAGTAGCTTAGTTTTGGAACTGTTTAATTGTGCAGGAGGTTTTTATCGTAAATGGCAAAAAAATCTTTTGTAAAAGGGGCGGCTGTTTTAGCAGCAGCCGGACTCATTTCCAAATTTATAGGCGCTATGTTTCGGATACCCTTGACCAATTTAATTGGTTCTGCCGGAATGAGCTCTTATCAGATGGCGTATCCGATTTATTCTTTCTTGCTTATAGCTTCCACCGCCGGTATCCCGACTGCTATTTCAAAAATGGTTTCGGAGAATCTGGCACTGGGTAACTATCGTGATGCCCACAGGGTCTTCCTGTTATCAGTTCGGATTATGCTGGTCATCGGCCTTTCCACCTTTCTGGTTTTTGCTGCAGGCAGCAAACTGATTGCTCGTATCCAAGGAGTGGAGGAAGCCTTTTATTCTATTCTGGCCATCGCCCCTTCTCTAATCTTTGTTACCTTAATATCATCTTACAGGGGCTATTTTCAGGGAATGCAGTACATGACCCCTACGGCTTTATCCCAGTTAATTGAGCAGTCAGGGAAACTGGTGCTGGGTCTTTGGTTTGCCGCCCTCCTCCTGCCTAGGGGACCGGAATTTGGTGCCGCGGGTGCCGTAATAGGTGTTACATTGAGCGAGGGGCTGGCTCTGGCCTTTCTTATGGGAATGTATAAGCGAAGAAAAGAAGAAATTCATCATAATATCAGGACTGCTCCCCGGCCTCGTTACAGAGTATCCAACGCCTCAATACTAAGACGGCTTATAATGATTGCATTTCCGATAACCATAGGAGCCTCCATCATGCCTCTTATCGGCGTGGGAGATGCCCTTATCGTCGTAAATCGGCTGAAACAGACAGGGCTTGATGAAGAATATGCCAAATCCCTGTATGGACTTCTTACAGGCAGTGCAAACCCGCTGATAAATTTTCCCGCGGTCCTTACCATTGCCTTGGCCATGAGTTTGGTACCTGCCATTTCCGAATCCTTTGCAAGCAGAGATTTTGCCGGCATCAGGCAAAAGACGGAAACAGGAATACGCCTTACTCTGCTTTTAGGCCTGCCTGCTGCTGCGGGCATGGGAGTGCTGGCAAGGCCTATTTGTGCCCTGCCTTACAGCAGAGGTTTATCTGAGGCAGAAATAACCACAACCGGAGAGATATTGGCTATTCTATCCATCGGCGTAATCTTTCTGACCCTGATACAGACTTTAACTGCCATACTGCAGGGCATGGACAGAATGTCCATTCCGGTCAGAAATCTTGCTGTAGGCGCTTTGTTCAAAATAGCGGCAACATATGTACTTGTGGGTATTCCTGAGATCAACGTAAAAGGAGCGGCAATCGGTACGGTAATCTGTTATGCAGTGGCTGCCTTTTTGGATCTGGCGGCTGTCATACATTATTCAAGACTCAGTATAAAGTTCATGGATTATTTTCTTAAACCTGTTGCGGCAGTTGCAGTTATGGCCCTGTCCGTCCATTATGCTTATGGAAAGCTTGAAGGATTGGCCGGCAGTAATAAGGCCACCCTGCTCTCGGTTGCAGCGGGCATAGCAGTCTACGGCATAGTATTGATTGCTATCGGGGCCGTCAGACAGCATGATTTCGAAATGCTGCCAGGGGGTAGAAAACTGGGTAAGGTTCTGGCCCGCCTTAAATTAATTAAGTAGAAAACTCACATAAACACAGTATATTGGAAGGGAGACGAATCAGGAATGGAACTACATAGGCCCAAAATAATAATTGTGGGCTTGGGAACCGGCAGTAAAGATGAATTGACCATAGGTGCACTCAATGCACTGAAATCAGGCAGCAAGGTCATACTGCGCACGGAAAGGCATGGAATTATTCCCTTTCTTAAAGAGGAGGGAATCGATTTTACATCCATGGATGATATCTATGATAAGTACGAATCATTTGATGAAATCTACCCGCAAATGATAAACAGAGTTTTGGAACAGGCTGAAGAAGGCAGTGTTGTTGTGGGAGTACCCGGTCATCCGATGGTAGGAGAACGTTTTGTTTTCGATCTCTTAAGAGAGTTGGAAAGCATGCGGAATAAGGGTTTTGCCTATGAATGTGAGGTGCAGTCCGGTATCAGCCATGCCCATGCAGTTCTGGGGAAGATAGGCCGGGGACATCCGGAGGGGCTTAAAAATCTTACTGCTGCAGAATTGCAGGAAGGACAATTGGATCCGGGGCTGCCTGCGATTATAACCGGGCTGGACAACCCCGTGTTGGCCGGGGAAGTCAAGCTGGCCCTTCTTAATGTCTATCCTCCTGAATTAAAGGTCATTCACACCAGATACGAGGAGGATGGAAGCCTCATACTTGAAGAATTTCCCCTTCATACCCTTGACCATCTGCGGAAGTTTGATCATACCAGCTGCCTGTATTTACCTGCATTAACACTTCTGGAGCTTAATCGCTACCGCTTCCGCCATTTGCTTGAGATAATGGAGATACTGCGTTCTCCGGAAGGCTGTCCCTGGGACAGGGAGCAAACCCATGAATCCCTTAAACAGTATTTGATTGAGGAAACCTATGAGGTGCTGGAGGCCATTGATTTGCAGGATATGGACAAGCTGGCGGAGGAATTGGGTGATCTTCTGCTCCAGGTTGTTTTCCATGCCCAGATCGCTAAAGAACACGGTGAATTTGATATAGGTGATGTTCTTACCGGCATCTCCCAAAAACTGATTCGGCGCCATACCCATATATTTGGATCAGCAGAGGTGGATTCATCCAAGCAGGTGGTAGAAAACTGGGAGGCAATTAAAAAGCAGGAAAAAGGACTGAAAAGCCATACTCAGGTTCTAAAAGACATACCATCAAATCTGCCGGCTCTCATGCGCAGTTATAAAGTGCAGAAAAAGGCTGCCCTGGTTGGTTTTGACTGGGACAATGTAAAGGATGCGGCAGATAAGGCAAGGGAGGAATTCAGGGAGCTGGAAGAGGCTTATGCTTCCGGCTCGAAGGAAAAGATACGGGAAGAACTGGGAGATCTGCTTTTTGCAATAGTAAATGTAAGCAGATTTTTGGAGGTTGAGCCTGAATTAGCCTTAACAGCCGCTATAGAGAAGTTTATCAGCCGATTTGAATATATAGAGGAACATGCGGACAAGCCTTTGGAAGAGATGAGCTTGGAAGAGATGGAAGCCTTGTGGCAGCAGGCAAAACTCCCAATAATATAGGTAAAATCAGGTATAATATAAGAAAAATATGGTAAACATAAAGATATAATTCCATTTGTAATTGGAATTTGTCAGAAAAACTAAAATATCTATGGAATAAGCAGGAATTCTGGGAAAAATAGCGAATATGCTATGATGAATCTAGATGAGAAATCCAGATATTTAATTTTGAAGGAGGGTTCTACGTGAACAAATCTGAATTAATAGCTGCAATTGCAGAAAAAAGTGAACTAACCAAAAAGGATGCTGAAAAGGCTGTTAATGCTTTTGTATCAGTCGTGACAGAAGCATTGGCCAACAATGAAAGAGTACAGTTGGTAGGGTTCGGTACATTTGAGGTTCGCGAAAGAGCAGAAAGGAAAGGCAGAAATCCTCAGACAAAAGAGGAAATTACCATTCCTGCATCAAAGGCTCCTGTATTTAAGGCAGGAAAAGCTCTGAAAGAATCCGTGCAATAAGAGAAGAACCGGGCTGAGCCCGGTTTTTTCATTAAGGGGGAAAAAAGAGTTTGCGTTTGGATAAATTCTTAAAGGTGTCGAGAATAGTTAAACGAAGAACCGTGGCAAACGAAATGTGCAGCCTGGGACGTGTTCTTATAAATGACAAAGTTGCCAAACCCGGCAGCGTGATAAAATCCGGTGACAGAATCAGCATCCAGTTCGGGAATTATGTGCGCAGTTATGAGGTACTTGAAGTAAATGATAATGTTTCAAAGGAGAACGCGGCTAATCTTTACCGGGAAATTTAAAAAATAAGTATTGCTTCCCGCCGATAGGCGAATACTATCCATGAATACTGGTTTTACTCAGCCATTATTTCAGGATAGAGGGAGGCATACGAAGATTTATGCATATAAAAAACAAAAGAAGCTTTAAGGTCATTTTCGTATTACTGCTTATTTCTCTTATTTTTGCTTCCTGCAGAAGAGAAGCTGAGCCGGATGATGAAATGCCAACTCAGAGCCCAAGCCCTGCAGCAAGTCCTATAGCAAGCCCTACAGAAGAAGTCCGCAAAGAGGAACCGCAGGAAAAGGATAAGGATAAAAAGGATGAAGAGGTGCAAAAACCTGAACTTCCCGAGGCTATAGCTGTTGAAGGCAATAAGGAGCCCAGCTTAAAGGTGTATATCGTTCAGGATAACAGTGTTAAGGAGATGCCCTTCGAAGAGTATGTTCAGGGCGTGGTAGCAGGTGAGATAAAGAACGATTGGCCGATAGAAGCTATAAAAGCTCAGGCCGTCATTGCCCGCACATTTGTGCTGCAGTTTATTGAAGAAAAAGGGCAGTCCAAGTACGAAAATGCCCATGTATCCACAGATATAGAAGAAGCACAGGCCTGGAATGCTGATGCGGTAAATGATAGAATTCGTAAGGCGGTGGAGGATACCCGCGGACTGGTTATTACATATAAAGGGGAATTTGCAAGAACCTGGTTTCACTCCAATGCAGGCGGGAAGACAGCAACCCCAAAAGAGGGCCTAAACTATAAGGAAGAAGATCCTCCATATATACAGGTGGTAGATTCTCCGGATACCGGTGAGGCAGTGGATGAAGACGCTAAAAACTGGACTGCAAGTTTTCCTAAAGGCAAAATCATTGCAGCCCTGCAGGAGACAGACAAAAAAATTAAGGACTTCAAAAAAGTTTCAATCGGAGAAACCGGGCCCTCGGGCCGGGCAATTACTATCAAATTTGATAATACAGATGTATCTGCCGCTGAATTAAGGCTTGCCCTTGGCACAACCGATATGCGCTCAACTTTGATTGATGAAATTGTTTTGGAAGGCGATAATGTAGTTATGAAGGGACGCGGATACGGACATGGTGTCGGAATGTCTCAATGGGGCGCATATAACATGGCCAATGAAGGAAAGTCTGCAGAGGATATCATTCGCTATTATTTTAAAGATGTGGACCTGGTTACCATGTGGGAATGATGCTCTGCTTAGGTTTCCATTCATCAGAACAAGGCATTGGATTTAAGCAGGAGTTGCCTTAAATCCAATGCTTTTCTTGTTTGTTCCGTCATATCGGCAGCATATTAAGCATAGAATCTTATAAGGAGGCATGGGTTCTGCAGGCCTTGGAGCTATGCTGTCGGGAGGAGGAGACGCAGTGCGGGAATTGGATGATAAAAAGCTTGTACGGGGCAGAAGCCACAGCATTCTGATGGAAAACCGGGAAAGGGTAATTATTACCGGTGTACAGGATGTTGACAGCTTTGACGAGGCTGCTGTGCTGCTGCTTACCGATTTAGGGTACATTACCCTGCACGGTGTTGACCTGCACATCAGTAAATTAAGCCTGGAAGAAGGTCAACTGATAGTTGAAGGGGAAATAATCGGTGTGGAATACAGCGATAATGAAGGAGTGGGCGGCAAGAGCGGCGGCTTTCTTAAAAAATTATTCAGATAAGGAGGCTTTTGCCATATGCTTTCCACTTCCCATCAAGCTTATGTATTTTTGTCTACGGTATATGCCGGGTTTATCATAGGATTTCTGTACGACTGCTGCCGCATGGTGAGGAAAATGATCCGGGCAGGCAAGATCATTACAGGCCTGCTGGATTTATTGTTCTGGGCAGTTATAGGGCTTTTTTCTTTCTTGCTCTTATTCTATATAAATAACGGCACCGTACGATTTTATACTATTTTCGGTTTTGTAATAGGCTGGATTCTTTATATTGTTATCCTGAGTTCTTTTGTTATGAAAATTTTGAATTGGATTTACGAAACCTTAGCTAAAATCATAAAATGGATAATGAGGATTCTCCTATGGCCTTTCAGAATGCTGTATAGATTTTGTCTACCTGTTTTTAAATGGGCTGAAAATTTATTTAAAAAAGCAAGGGAGGATGTGAGAAGAAAATTCCTGAATTGCCGTAAAGAAACAATTAAAATAGAGGGAAAATAAAAGGATTTCTTGCTTCTGTGTCGAATAGAATAAGGACCGGAAGAGATGAAGACGGATGTTTGTCATCTTTCTGTCCCAGGTGAGATAAAGGAAGAAGAAGGGATCTATATGGCAAAAAAGAGGTATAGACTTAAATGGAGGACGAAGCTTCTGTTAGCTTCTGCATTATTGCTGTATTTTTTCTTTCTTTTTACACAGCAGGCCATCGAAATGCAAAGACAGCAGAACAAAATAGAAGAACTTAATCAGGCCATATCTCAGGTGCAGCTTGAGAATGAAGTATTGACACGACAAATAGAACATACCCAATCCGACGCATACATTGAAAACGCTGCACGGGATAAACTGGGGTGGATAAAAGAGGGCGAAACCATTTTCATCGAAAAAAACAATTAATTCATTTAAGGAGGATGCAGTTTTTTTATGTCGGTTGAGGTTGGACAAATTTTAGAAGGTACCGTTTCTGGAATTACAAATTTTGGTGCCTTTGTGGATCTCGGTGAGGGGAAGACAGGTATGGTCCATATATCCGAAGTTGCAGATGCATATGTGAAGGATATAAATGAATACCTGAAGATGAAAGAAAAAGTAAAGGTAAAAGTGCTGTCTATTGACGAAAATGGAAAGATCGGCCTTTCCATAAGGCAGGCTATGGAGGTGAAGAAGTCTTCCAGACCGGCTGATATAGACTGGAGCAAAGAAACACGCATTCAGAATTCAGAATCATTCGAGGAAGCCCTTTCAAGGTTTATGAAGGAAAGTGAGGAACGTCTGCTGGACTTGAAACGCAACCGAGATTCCAAAAGAGGCGGCGGGTATTCCCGCAGCAGGGGATGAGGCTGACATTCCGCATCCTGTGGAATTGATATGAAAAAGAAACCAAAAAATAAAGGGTTGACATTCTGTTTCTTTTATAATAAAATGTATCTTGCTGCCGCGGTAATAGTTATATTGCAGCGGCATTAATTTCGCGGGGTGGAGCAGCTGGTAGCGCGTCGGGCTCATATCCCGGAGGCCGTGGGTTCGAATCCCTCCCCCGCAACCATTATGGCGGCGTAGCTCAGTTGGCTAGAGCATTCGGTTCATACCCGAAGTGTCAGCGGTT
>JAAZHD010000395.1 GCA_012510895.1 Clostridiales bacterium | reverse complement strand
GATTATCGTTCCGTTCCTAGCCTTCCCAGAGCAAAAAGACCCTATCCAATGTAAATTAATCCGTTTGCAATAGATAATTTTCATATATCTAAACTAGGACTTTCGGATGTCATAACCCAACTCCCTCATTGTTCTTAAGTCATTTCTCCAATTGTCTTTAACTTTCACAAACAGCTCCAAATAAACCTGGGTTCCAAGAAATTTTTCCATATCAGCCCGGGAGAGGCTTCCAATGGCTTTAAGCATCTTGCCGCCTTTACCAATAATAATACCCTTATGCGAGGATTTCTCACAAATAATTGATGCCCTCACCTCAGTAAGATCTCTTCCCTCCCGATCTTCGATACTTTCTATATCCACACCTATGCCATGGGGTACTTCTTCTTTTAGCAGATGCAGCGCCTTTTCCCGTATAATCTCCGAAAGAATTACCCGCTCAGGCTGATCTGTCATCATATCATCAGGGTAATACTTAGGTCCTTCCGGCAGATACTCGTAAAGCTTCTTTTCCAATGTCTGTATATTAGTACCATTCAGTGCTGAAACAGCAATTACGTCATCGAAATTCATCCTTCTTTGGAAGTCCTCTATCTGAGCATTTGCTCTTTCCTTATCAGCAATATCAATCTTGTTTGCAACTAAAATAACAGGTTCAGGTGAGTCTTTAAGCCATTCAACTATTTTATGATCTCCATAACCGATTCCATCAGCAATATCGACTACAAACAAAACTACCTCCATGCCGGAAAGTGCATTCTGGGCTGTTTTAACCATATGCTCCCCTAATTTGTTCTTCGGTTTATGTATTCCCGGTGTATCCACAAAAACAATCTGATAATTCTGCCTTGTTAATACTCCCTGAATACGATTACGGGTAGTTTGAGGTTTATCGGATACAATAGCCAGCTTTTCTCCAATCAGAGCGTTCATAAGCGATGATTTTCCCACATTAGCCCTTCCAATAATTGCTGCAAATCCAGAACGGAATTCTGACAATAAATCACTTCCTTTTTTCTTTAGATGTGTGAAATTCAATGAAAGCATGAGGCAATAACTCTTCCGACTTATAAACTCTATAATTCCCTTTATTATCAGCTGCTATGACAACAGGCACCTTAAACTCTGCTAATACTTGCCTGCAAATTCCGCATGGGTAAATAAGCCTGTCCATATCCGAAGCAACAGCTATGGCTTCAAAGCTGCGTTTCCCTTCAGATACAGCTTTGAAAATTGCAGTTCGTTCTGCACAATTAGCAGCTCCTAAGCTCACATTTTCAATATTTGCTCCGGTAAAAACACTGCCGTCGCTGCATAATACAGCAGCTCCTACCCTGAACTCTGAATAGGGAGCATATGCATATTCCCTTGCGCACAGTGCTTTCTTTATTAATTGTTTGATCTCCAACTTTATCAAACCTTCCGTTAAACCCTGGGCAGATTAAGCTTTTGCAAAATCTCCTCTTGCAAAGCTTCCATTTCATTTTCTTCAGCCTGACCTATTTCATGGTCATAACCCAAAAGGTGCAGAATACCATGTATCATAAGGAAGGCCAGTTCTCTTCTGAGACTGTGACCAAATTCTCTTGCCTGCTCTTCAGCTTTTTCCACGGAAATAACAATATCACCAATAGGCAGGTCTTCTGCTCCGCATGTTATCTTTCGATTGTATTCCAATTCTGCGAGCCAGGTTTTTTTATCTTTGTCATATGGATTAAGGTCATACATTGGAAAAGAAAGCACATCGGTAAGCTTGTCTATTCCACGATATTCACGATTCAGGATGCGAATGCCGTCATTATTGGTAAGCACCAGACTGACCTCAACTGCAGACCCTATAGCTAAATGATTTATTGTTTCATACAGAACAGATTCGAAAAAGGACTGATAATCTCCGTATTTGCTCGTTTGATTGTCAATTAGCAGCTTCATCCAATAATTTCGCCCTTTCCGCCTTAATATCTACTGCAGGGTATTCCACCCGTTCATGGAAAATACCGCTGATAACATTTTTGAACGTTACCGCTATTGTATTCATATCCTTAATAGTAAGATCACATTCATCAAATTGTTCGTCATCAAATTTGGCCCGAATCAGTTTTCGAATCAACGTTTCAACTTTTGATGCTGAATAGTCGGTCATAGCGCGCACAGCAGCTTCAACGGTATCGGCCATCATTACAATGGCAGTTTCCTTGCTTTGAGGCTTTGGACCGGAATAACAAAAATCCTCCAAGGCAACCTCTTCTCCCTGATTTTTTGCCTTGTGATAGAAATATATTACCGGTTGAGTTCCATGGTGCTCCCGAATAAAATCCTGAATAACAGCGGGCACTTTATACCTCTTGGCCAGTTCAACACCGTCTGTGACATGGGAAGTTATGATACGCGCACTGAGCTCAGGCTCCAGCCTGTCATGCGGATTCTCTTTTGTAAGCTGGTTTTCTTTAAAGAAATAGGGATGCTCCAGCTTGCCTATATCATGATAATAAGCACCCACTCTGGCAAGAAGGCCGTTGCCGCCAATGGCATCTGCAGCGCTCTCAGCCAGGTTGGCTACAATAATGCTGTGATGATATGTGCCTGGGGTTTCAACCAAAAGTCTCTTTAACAGAGGATGGTTTGGGTTGCCAAGCTCTATCAGTTTAATAGGGGTAACCACCCCGAAAAGAGTTTCCCATATAGGCAGGGTACCAATAGTCAGCACTGTTGTAAGCAAGCCGCTCAAACCGGCCCATAACGAGTTGTATATAGGCTGCGCCCACCCGCCCTGTGACAACATCTCAAATGCGGTCACAAACAGGATATTGCATATTGCAACGCCAATGCCTGCCCATATTAAGGTGCTTCTTTGATGAATTGACTTCAACATGCTTATGCCTGCCAGCCCACCGACAATAGTCATGGCTGCTGGAGATAACTGTCCTCCGGTAATAAGACCGGCTAAAAGCGTCATAACGATATTTACCACAACACCTGCTTTATGATTAATCAATATTGTTATAAGTATCCCTGCCATCGCAGACGGTATAAGATAGCTGTTAAAAAGATCAGCGACATATGTCAAACCTGCTACAAGACATAAAATAACTCCTGACAGCAGAATAAGATGAGGTTTATATAACAAACTCTTTTCGAAGAATATCAGATACACTGCAAAAATGCTTATAGAAATAATAACAGAAAGGGCAACCCCAATATGGAAGGAAATATCCACTTTATTATTCTCCAACAAACCCAGCTCACTTAACATTAGAATTTGTGATTCTGTAATAGGCTGCCCTGCCTGTACTATAAACTGACCTTTTTTGTATATTACCTTTTCCACTGCGGCAGCAGCATTGTTCTTTTCAATCAAGGTTTTGTCCGGGTCGAAAAGCAAATTAGCTTTTAATCTGGGAACTGCAATATTAAAACCAAGAAGTTTTAACTCGTTGGGAATTGCCATGGCCTGTATTGTATCCCGCAAATCAGATTTGAATTCAGCCAATTGTTCCTGTTTTATGCCTTTTCCCATCATTTCTTCCAGATTAGCGGTGATGGTTTGCTTCAATTGGTTTAGTTCCCTTTGATCAGCCATTATTATGGTTCGTATATCGTCTTCTGATATGCGCAAAGGAAATATTTCCTGCATTTCCTGTATGAAGGCGGCATCATATAGTTCATAATAATCAGGGTCGGGTATCTCAGAAGTACCTTCTTGAGACCTGACAGCATCTGTCTCATTGCCGTTCTCTTGAGACTGTCCGACCGGAGTTTGCTGAATTGACTGATCAATGCTCTCTTCTCCTGACAATTCTCCGGAAGTTTCCTGCTGTTGAAGTTCCTGCTGAAGCTTCCTCTGGTTCTCTTCCCACTGAGTAAGTTTTTCTGCAGCTTTGCCCCGAATCGTATCTATGCCGTTAAAAATATCTTCTATTTCTTCTATTACGGATGTTGTTATAGCCTGATCCAAAGTATAAATATCATTTACCTGCTGTTTGGCCAATTCAATCGCTTCTTCGGTAGCCAGTTTATCTTCTATATCTCTTGGGGCAGCTATCGGCACACTGGGTATATCTCCTGCCTTAAGCTCATAACGCTCGGGAGTAACGGCAGTAAGCACTATAAAATATACTGTAAGGAATACCAGAACACCTATTATAACATCCGCAAAAAAAGGATGAAACAAAAACCTTAATGGTTGAATCCTTTTATTTGAATTATTCCTTTTTGCCGTGACTGGCTGACTCATAATTAATCCCTCTTCGTCAAATCCTTTTCAGTGCCTTTTTCCTTTTTCTTTTCATATTCGCCATATGCTTCTATAATTCTCATAACCAGCTGATGGCGTACAACATCCTTATGGGTCAAATAAACAAATTCCAAACCCTTAACATCCTTAAGTGCCTTAGCAGCCTCTATCAATCCGGAGCTTTTTCCGTGAGAAAGATCAATCTGAGTTATATCCCCGGTTATTACTGCCCTGGAATTATTGCCAAGTCTGGTAAGGAACATCTTCATTTGTTCCGAAGTGGTATTCTGGGCTTCATCCAGTATTATAAATGAATCGTCCAAAGTACGTCCTCTCATATAAGCAAGGGGTGCAACTTCTATCACTCCTCGTTCTATCAACTTCAAATAGGTATCAGGCCCCATCAAATCATATAAGGCATCATACAAGGGGCGAAGATAAGGATCAACTTTGTTTTGCAGGTCACCTGGCAGGAAGCCAAGCTTTTCCCCTGCTTCTACGGCAGGACGGGTCAGAACGATGCGGCTTACTTGCTTGCTCTTAAAGGCAGTGACTGCCATAGCCATGGCCAGATACGTTTTTCCTGTTCCGGCAGGGCCGATGCCGAATACTATATCATTTTTGGAAATAGCATTTACATAGCGCTTCTGTCCCAAGGTTTTGCAACGAATTGGTTTACCTTTATGATTAACACATATAATGTCTGTCATTAATTCATTGATTGCATCCTCATGACCGGATCTTACCAGCTGAATGGCATATCCTATGCGAGACATATTAAGAGTTTCCTTGTTTCTGATCAAATCCAGAAGTTTGTATATAACACTTTCCGCTAGCTTGACATTGGCTTCTTCTCCTGAAATTCTAAGCTGTGTTTCTCTGGCAGAAATGTGTACACCAATTTCATCTTCAATAAAATTAACATTCTGATCAAAATTGCCGAATAAAGTCATTAAAACCTCTATACTATCAATGTCAATAAACCTTTCTGTCATAATATTGCTCAAACACCAATGCCTCCTGTTAATTAACCATGCTCTGTTGCATAGCTATATCTTCCAAAGCTTCTATATATATAACAGCTATGATCTTGTCACTTTCTATCATATCGTATTTCAACTTTTTGTCAACGATTTTTGCCCCCGGAGGTATACTATTTTTAACCGTCTGATCAGCCATTTCCTCAAGTTTTTTCTTTGCCTTTTGTATGTCCCTGTCCCAATATCGAATCTCAACCTCATGATATATTTCCTTTATAAATATACCGTCATTTTCCACTATCAAGTCATATTCAAAAAAGGGAACCTCTTCCTTGTAATAAGGTATTTTAAGGCGTTCCCAACCTATATATCTGACTTCGGCTTTCCTGCCGGTTCTGAAACGATAAGGTTCTTTTAATGATAATACCACTTTTTCTTCATACCATGTCCTGGCCATTATTCTAGCCATTGAATAAACATAACGAACTCCGTTGGTATCAGGATGATCTATTGCTCCGCTTACCAGGAGCTGACCTTTTTTTACTGTCTGACCTTCTTTAACAACGGCCTGCCCGTCCAGAACAATCATGCTTTCAATTATGCCGTCTTTGGCTGCTACAATATTGCTTGGTTTATCTTTCTTAACCAGAGCAGGAGGCGGCACAGATTCTTTTACTCTTAAAATCGCTTTGCTTCCACGTATCTCCAGGCTTGCCCAGGACAGCCCAGATATTCGAATCACCAATTGATTTTCAATGTATAATGTGTCTATTGATGCTTTAGGAACTCCGGGCCTGACTCCCAGTTCATAAAGCTCTGACAGCAATTTTTGCTGATTTACTGATTCCACGCCTTCAACCTCAACTGTCCATACAAAAGAAGATAATCCAAATATGATTATTAAAAAAAGCACCATTCCAACTGCCAGCATCTTGCGGTTTCTATATCTGTATAAAATAAAAGGCAGGCCTTTTTTGTCCACAATACGGATTCTGCAGCGTATTTTGCGGGATATATGACGTAATTGCCGAAAATCACGAATGTTTACTTTAGCGGTTAAGATTGCATAGCTTTGCCGGCGTATACCCCAAAGATATATGTTGTTTACTACAGTTAGGTTTATAAACTTTTCCAATGACAGACCTTCTACCTGTATAACCACATAGCCGATTAAAAAATTCCACAGGATGTGAAGAAACATATATTTGTGTCACTCCTTGTTTTGATGACAGAAGCTTTAAATATATTCAAGTATCTTGATTTCTCCGGTTATCATAATGTCATCGGATGCAATATTTTTTAATTGCATATCTTTTCCTTGTATCCTTATGACACCTATTGAAGAATTAACACGTATCCTTTGAGGGGTGTACTCTATAATTCCCTTATGGTTTTCTACCATCATTTGATTATTGCCTATCATGCTGATCCTGGGCAGGTTCAACATAATATCTTTGGGAAGATCAAATATTTCTGAAAGATTGGATTTCATGATTTCCAGTTTTTTTCTGCGCATAAATTCACCCCCAACAATAGATAATATGCAGTGAATTCCATGGATAGAAGCAGAGAGAAAAAAGCAACAAAAAACCGGAATGAAACATTCCGGTTGTTAAATAAAATCTGGCCTATGTTATTTATATTTTCTTAATGCTTTGGGCGGCGCCAGCAGTTCAGCTAACACTATAGCGTTGATGATGCTCTTTTCGGAAAAATCTATTCTATGCTGTTCTCTTTCTGCAATATCATATGCATCATCGTCTGCCGCCGGCCCTGTTGCAGCCATAGGAGCTGAAGATTCGGAGAATGTAACATTTCTCGCTTCCGGGTTATAAGACACTTTATCAGACGGTAAGCCTGCCTCATATTGGGGCACACTCATAGAAGACGAATATGTCTCATCTGTTCCTTCAGCTGAATATCCACCCGATTTCGGAATTCCTGTATACTGTCTCCTGGTTTGCTGCTGAGCCTGTCCTGCAGCCTTTATCAGATTCCCAATAATAGTGATTATAATAAAGATGATAATTATCTCCAAGTTCATCATCCTTTCGAGGGCTGTGTAATAACTCCTCCTACTGGATCTGTCTTATTTTTCCGGCTCAGGCGAAGTTTCTTTGCCCATCCTTGAAATAGAATTCCTCATTTCGGTATCAGCCATTATATTTCTCATATGATAATAATCCATAACACCAATCTTGCCTTCTCTGAGGGCCGCTGCCATAGCCTTGGGTACTTCAGCCTCTGCTTCAACTACCTTGGCTCTCATTTCCTGGATGGCTGCTCTGTTCTCCTGTTCCAGAGCAACTGCCATAGCCCTTCTCTCCTCAGCTTTGGCCTGGGATACTCTTTTGTCAGCTTCTGCCTGGTCGGTTTGCAACTGAGCACCGATATTCCTGCCTACATCCACATCAGCGATATCGATGGACAGGATTTCAAAGGCAGTACCTGAGTGCAGGCTCTTGTTCAATACTGTTTGAGATATACTGTCCGGGTTTTCCAATACCTGCTTATGACTGTCTGAAGAACCTACTGTTGTAACAATTCCTTCGCCAACACGGGCGAGAATGGTTGCCTCACCGGCGCCGCCGACTAAACGGTCGATATTGGCACGAACTGTGACCTTTGCTTTTACAATGACTTCAATACCGTCCTTAGCCACAGCAGATACCTTAGGTGTCTCTAACACTTTAGGATTAACGCTCATCTGTACTGCTTCCAGCACATCACGTCCTGCCAGATCAATAGCAGCCGCTCTTTCAAATTCCAAGGGGATATTGGCCCTCTGTGCCGCTATAAGCGCATCAATAACCCGATCAACATTACCTCCAGCCAGGTAAT
>JAAZHD010000040.1 GCA_012510895.1 Clostridiales bacterium | reverse complement strand
TCCTACAGCGGTGCGTCAACTATTCCAGGACGACATGGAGACGTTTTCGAGCAGGGCGGAAACAATCAGCAATGCACGGCTTATATTTCCGGGTGTTGCCATTTCCCAATGTCCCCCTGATACCAAGCATCCGCAGCTTATTGCAGCCCAGGCTGCTGACACCCTGCTTAATATAAAGGGCATCCATTCATCGGTGGTGCTCTGCTCCACATCTGAGGGAGTTATGATAAGCGGCAGGTCCCTTGGAAATCTTAACATGCAGGTGATCCTGGAAAAACTGGGAGGCGGGGGACACTTGACCATGGCAGGTGCCCAGCTGCATAATATTACCATGGAGGAAGCAGAAAAAATGGTTATCCAGGCCATAGAAGAATACTTAGAAGGAGGAAATAAATAATGAAGGTTATATTATTGGAAGATGTTAAGGGCCACGGAGTTAAAGGCGATGTTGTAAATGTGAAGGACGGATATGCACGGAATTTTCTATTTCCCAGAAATCTGGCAGTTGAGGCTACACCTGAAAATCTGAATAATCTGGAGAAGAAAAAGGCGGCACTTGAGAAGAAAAAAGCACAGGAAATGGAGGAAGCTAAGAAGCTGGCTGAAACCATATCTCAGGTTGAAGTTGTAGTTAAGGCCAGGAGCGGTGAAAACGGGAAATTGTTCGGCTCCGTAACAAACGCTGAAATTGCTGATATCTTGCAGAAAACCCATAATATAAAGATAGACAAAAAGAAAATTGTGCTGCCTGATCCCATACGCAACCTGGGAGACTATCAGCTTGAGGTTAAGGTATATCCGGAAGTAACAGCAAATCTTAAGGTTAAGGTTGTAGAGGAATAGGTTACAGGAAAAACGCAGGAGAAGAGCAAAAGGGGGGGACTCAATCATGGATTCTATAGAACTTGCACAGCGTATTCCACCCCACAGCTTGGAGGCGGAGCAGTCGGTGCTTGGATCCATGCTGCTTGATAAGGAAGCAGTGGCAGCAGCATCCGAGGTTTTGGAAGGCAATGATTTTTATTTAGATGCCCATAAAGAAATATATGAGGCAATGCTGGATGTATATGAACAGGGAAAACCGGTAGATTTGGTTACACTTGCCGAGGCGCTCAGGCAGAGGGGAACTTTGGAGGCGGCAGGCGGTGGGACCTATATTTCGGATCTGTCCATGGCCGTACCCAGTACGGCAAATGTCCGGTATTATATCCGCATTGTTGAAGAAAAGTCCATACTGCGCAAGCTTATTGAAGCATCAAATGAAATTATCAGGGAAAGCTATGAGGCCGCAGAGGACCTGGATATAATAATTGATCATGTAGAAAAGAAGATATTTGATATAACTCAGAAGAAAAACCATCAGTCCTTTGAATCCATTAAAACTATATTGCTGGAAACTTATGCCAAGATTGAGGAACTGACCAAGAACAAGGGTAAGATTGTAGGAGTCCCAACAGGTTTCCGGGATTTTGATCTCAGGACTTCAGGGCTCAACCCTTCCGATTTTATATTAATAGCAGCCAGGCCGTCCATGGGAAAAACCAGTTTTGCCATTAATATAGCACAGAATGCAGCGGTTAGGTACAATATACCGGTGGCCATTTTCAGTCTGGAGATGTCCAAGGAACAGCTGGCCCAGCGTATGCTCAGCAGTGAAGCCAATATAGAATTGCAGAAAATCCGTACGGGAGACTTAACGGATGAAGACTGGATCAAGCTGGTGCGTGCTGCAACCCCCTTGTCCCAGGCTCCTATATTTATAGATGACACTCCCGGAATTACGGTCATGGAGGTCAGGTCCAAGGCCAGAAGGCTTAAAATGGAGCATAATATCGGTTTGATTGTGATAGATTATCTTCAGCTCATGTCCGGCAGGGGTAGGGCAGAATCCCGCCAGCAGGAAGTATCAGAGATTTCCCGGTCTCTAAAGGCGCTTGCAAGAGAGCTGGACCTGCCTGTGGTTGCTCTTTCCCAGCTGAGCCGGGGCCCGGAATCCAGACAGGATCACCGTCCTATGCTCAGTGACCTTAGGGAATCCGGAGCCATTGAGCAGGATGCCGATCTGGTTGTTTTCCTGTACAGGGATGAATACTATAATCCGGATACGGAAAAGAAGAATATTGCTGAGGCCATTATCGCTAAACAAAGAAACGGCCCTACCGGTACGGTAGAGCTGATTTGGCTGGGTCAATTTACTAAGTTTGCAAGTTATGAAAGGAACCGTGAGGAATATTAGGTTCCTTTTTTATATTCATTTATTTTCAGGAAGGGCGGCCCGCAGGCGGATATCCTGCCCTGAAAAACGGAATATCATGGTGTTTCGGGTATCAAACAGTCTGGAGGTTACCCTGTCTGAATAATAGGATTTAAGATCGGACAGGGAAAGATTGGTGGATAAGAAGGTGTGTTTTTTCTTCAAATACCGTTCGTTCAGTATATTGAACAGCTCTTCGGCAGTGAAATTATTGCGCCGGGTCTCAGTGCCCAAATCATCAATAATAAGGACATCCACCTCAAAAATACGTTCCTTCATAAATGAAACATCTTCAGGAGAATCAGCCCATATGCTGCGGAACAGGTGCTCAAAAAGGTTGTAGGAAGTGACTTTCATTACCGTGTGGCCTTTATCAAGCAGAGCTTTTGCCAGGCAGTTAAGCAGGAAGGTCTTTCCAAGGCCTGTTTTGCCGGTGAATAATATATTTTTTTTTGGGTTATTCGGGAACTCTTCCTGGTAATTCCAAAAGACAGATTTAAGCTGAAGCATATACTCCCTCTGGGTCATTTTGCTTCCCCTTATGGGTGTGTCAGGGAATACATCTGCATTAAAGGTGTTGAAGTTTTCCCTTTCCACATCGGAGAGTTCAGCAAATTTGTAAGATCTTTCAACAAGGCGCTGAATCAGGCAGCTGCATTTTTCTTTAATAAGTTCCCCAACATAACCGGTATCCCGGCAGAGCCGGCATCTGTAGCGTATAGTCAGATAATCAGCCGGGTATCCGTTCTTTACAAGCAGTTCAGCTTCCTTCTTTTTCACTTCCTGCAGATTATCTATTTCAGGGATTATATCTTTATCATTATCAGCTTCTTTTTCTTTTCCCTGCATATCATTCCCGCCGGCGTATCCACCGCCGGCTGCTTCAGAATTTAAAATCAGTTCCCGTGCTTTTTGAGCAAAAGAAGTTACCAGAGAATTACGAAGCCTGGCAAGCTCAGGAATAGCTTTCATAACTTCAGCTTCCCGCTGAATCAGGGATTCTCTTTCTCTGATTCGATAAGCATCGTATTCCTTTAGAATCTCATTTAATAATGAATCTTTCATTTCACTTACCCAATCCTATACTATTGAATTTTTCTTTAGTCCAGGTTTTCAAACAGGTTCTCTAAATCTTCCTCTGTATAGGTATGCTGGGGGAATTTGGTAAAGTCGAGCTCCTTATTTAATCCTTTTTCGCTTTGTCCGGGGCCTTGAGCATTTTTCAGCATCTCACGGGCTGCAAGGTGGCGCTCCCGGTCCTCCTTGCCGGCTTTTACCGTATTAATGCCTTTGGCATGCCAGGCAGAGAGTATTTTATTCATGTAAGTTACTTTATCTTTTGCCAGAACGGAATACTCGGCTGCCAGCAATATAACCTCAAAGGGCAGGTTCCAGGTTTCAGCCCATTTTTTATAGAGATTTCTGTCAGTCAGGGTAATTTCTCTGGCTTCACCTACCCTATCCAGCACTGCGTTAATTTCATAGTCCATGGTTTTTTCCCTTGCCAGATATTCCTGGACCTCCGCAGCAGTGAAAAGTTTGAGATCAGCCCATTCTTCCAAAAGATTATCCAAATGTTCGAAAGTGGTTTTCTTCTTTTTGACACATTCCTTACAGGCCAGAATAATGACGTCATGAACCAGACCAAGCTTGTCCTTCCATTCTTTGTACATGTTCAGGTGAACCGGTGTCGGAACATTGTCTTTATAACCCATTTCAAAGTACAGCTCTTTGATCCGAGAGTAGATGTCATCCTGCCTTTCAAGATGCCTCTTCACATCTTCGGGGGTGATGACATTTCTTTTATACATATTTTCAAGCACCTTATCCAGATATGCGAAAGTCGGGGCCTGTATTTTTGTAGTCTCCCTGCAGGCAAACAGAATGGCGCTTAAGTTGAAACCCCAGTTGTTCCACTTTTTATACAGCTCCAATTCAGCCTGGGAGGGGGAGCGGTGAATACCCAGATATTTGAGGACTGTGACAGTGTTCTTGAAATAGGTGTCATTAGTTTTAATATAATCTTCCGCTTTCTGCATGGTGTTTATGCCTTCCTGGGCCCAGGTATTGGCTACCTTGTCCAGGTAATTGATGTGTACCTTTTGTCCCATTCTCGACACGTAGAACTGGCACATCATTAAGACAACTTCCATGGGAAGGTTTAATACCTCTATCCAGTCATAGACACGGAGAAATTCTTGCGGTGTCAATAAACGTGTATCAAATATAGCCTGCAGATTCTGGTTGAAATCTTTGTATTTATATAGATTTTTTTCGCTGTCTAATCCCTTATTGTATAGAACATCTTTTATATTGAAGTATTCAATGGAAACCTTCCCATTCTCATCTTTTTCAAAATTTAAAATGCCCTGTCTTGCCCAATAGTGGAAGGCATTTTCAATAGTTTTTACATCCATTTCCAAGGCATGGGCAAACGCAGCCATGACATTTGCCGAACTATTATGTATATAGCACTGCATGAGGCCGTAAAGATATACTTTAACAAAATCACCGGGAGCTTTAAGCATAAATTCCTGTATAAAAAGATTTTCAACAGGCGTTACATCGAATATCTTATAACTGTCTGAAAACTTGCATAATGTCATATGCATCATCATCCTTTAACAAAACCTAACGGCAGCTTGTACACACTTATACAATATTAATCTTATCACATCAGTAGATAAATTCAAATAGAATAAAGGTCTTGCTAAAAGCGCATAGTAAGTGTATGATAATATAAAGAGTATTTGAAGGAGGTTTTGCAAATGGCTGCTATAACTAAGGATATGTCTATTGCAGAAGCTTTGAGGATAGATCGCGGCACAGCTTCAATTTTCATGCAGTATGGTATGCATTGCCTGGGATGCCCGTCAGCAACCGGTGAAAGCATAGGAGATGCTGCAGCCGTTCACGGAATAGATGTAGATGCATTACTTAAAGATTTGAACGATTATATATCCGATAAGTAACAATTCGACAATTTATGGAAATTTAAAAGCTCTTTCTGATGAAAAAGAGAGGGCTTTTATTTTTTATTTAAGATTTCTGTGGATAAACTATATGAAATGTGGATAAATATGTGGATAAATGGGTTTGATTTTTATTCTCATTTCTGCTAATATATACTGTGCCAAGAGTTCCGGTAAAACCGGTTTAGTTATCCACCCTCCGAAAAATTTGTGGACAACAGTGAAAAATAAAAAGTAATAAGAATAAATTTCTTGTTGACAATTAAGTATACCTGTTGTAACATATTATTTGCTGTCGCACAAACATGACCCATTAGCTCAGCAGGTAGAGCACTTGACTTTTAATCAAGGAGTCCGGCGTTCGAATCGCCGATGGGTCACCAGGCC
>JAAZHD010000394.1 GCA_012510895.1 Clostridiales bacterium | reverse complement strand
TTTCAGCTTCCTTCAAAATCTCCAGTTTTTTAATGTACCCTTCTCTTATGTCCTGCGCCCATGCTACCTGCTTCTCACTACCTACTAACTTTTTCATCTTTTTTATCTCCTTTCCTTATCTTTGTCTATATCATATCACTCAATGGGTGATATGTCAATACTTTTTTTAATCTTTTTAACAAAATAATTCCCAAACATTAAACTTCTTTTTTGTGCAAATTGCCAATAAAAAAAGACAAGGCAAAAAGTCTGCATTTTTTCCCACTTTTTTCCCACTTTTTTACCAAAAAGGTGTGATACGATTAAGCTGTAGCAGTATAAAATCATACACCCCCTTATAAGCCCAGGCGCACACCTGGGCCTTGTTTTTAGGACATTCTAACAAAAACAACGCCTTAAAAAAGCTTTAGATATGGATGCTGGCCGGGGTACATCCTGGCTGGAGGGAAAGTATGTGCCAAAATCGTGGCAGGGGAGGGAGCCGGGTACATAAAGGAGGGGATGTTTTGAAAGAAGGAATAAAATACGATTCCGAAAAACTGAGATATGACCTGTTTCCGGTAGAAGCGCTTGAGGAAATTACAAAAGTACTGACATACGGTGCGGCCAAGTACTCTCCCGATAACTGGCGCAAGAAGGAGGGATAACATGGCTACAAGTGTGCAGATAACCATAATTATATGCTTAACCATAATCATACTATCCATTATTCCAAAGAGGGATAAAAAATGAGACCAGAAAGGCAAGGTTCACACCGTGCTAACTATGAGAGGAACAAGAAGCGAATATTGGCGACTCAAAACATATGTGGAATCTGTGGACATCCTGTAGATATGAGTTTAAAACATGGGCATCCAATGGCTGCAACAATAGACCATATCATTCCAGTTGCAAAGAATGGCCACCCATCAGACATAGAAAACTTACAACTTGCACATTGGATTTGCAATAGGCAAAAGTCTGATAAGATATTTAAAACAAACAAAGAAAAGCAACCCACTGTAATAGGCAATCGGAACTTGCCGCAGAGCATGGATTGGAAAACATACAGGAGTGGTTGATATGGGAAAATAGGGGGGGTACCTCCCCCTCTTGTGCGCAGTCGGAGGTTCACGCCGTCACTGTACAAATTTTCTCGCGAAGGTGTGTCCTAAGGCCGGAAGGGAGTAGGAAAATGAGGAAAAAAACTGTGATCTTTCTATGTGGATTAATTGGATCTGGCAAAACAACCTATGCTATTAGCCATTTTAGGAACTTTACAGACTTAGACTATATGAATGAATTTGCTAGAAAAAAAGACCAAATAGAATGGACAAAAAGGCTACTAAAGATAAATGATGAAGTCTGCCATATTACCACATATCCAACAGAAGAAGAATTAAACTCCTTTGAAGGCATAAACAAAAGATTTCTATTAGTGGATACGAGTGTAAATCAATGTAAGACAAATATTTTGATTCGTGGAAGAAAAAGAGATATGGATAATATAGTAAATGTATTTAAAGCTAATGAAGAATATAGTAAAAAAATTAAAAGCAGTTCAATTGAATGGGAGTATATTAACATATTTTAGTTTTTACGAATCAGAAAGGAGACTTAAATGCATGGAATATAAAGGTATCGAATACCTACGCAAAAAACTTGAAAAATACAGGGTTGGGGCATTAAAGCGGCAAAAAATATACGATATGAAAAATAAAGAGATCGAACCCAGCCTTACTATCCCCCCGCAAATAAG
>JAAZHD010000393.1 GCA_012510895.1 Clostridiales bacterium | reverse complement strand
GTAGATCAGTTAAGCAACGAAATTGAAGGTAAGGCAAAGGTCGGCAAAGTAAATGTTGACGAGGAGATAGAATTGGCCTCCGCTTTCAGAGTTGCAAGTATCCCCACTCTTGCAGTAATAAAGGATGGCAAAGTTACAGATATAAAGATTGGAGCGAGAAGCAAAAATGATATGAAAAGAATGCTGGGTCTGTAGATTCCCTTCCTTAAGGTGCAGTCAAGGTATTATACCTCTGCACCTTTATTATTTGCTGCATTCCATCAGGCCTTTTCGGTCCAGAAGAGTTATCTTGCCCCTTGATAAAGAAACCAAATTCTCGCTTTGAAAGTATTTAAGCATTCTGGTTATGACCTCCCGGGCAGTGCCTAAATTCCGGGCAATTGCTTCATGGGTTATAGAAAGCTCATCCGTCCCCTCTATTGAGGCATACTCCAGCAGAAAATTTGCGAGCCTGCTGTCCACGCTCATGAAAACCACCTGTTCTATAACCCACATAACATCAGACAAACGAGCTGACATTATTTCAGCCTGAAAATCCTTAACCTGAGGATTTGAGTCACTTAGACGCTTAAACATGTCAGAGGGCATGATAAGTATTTCAGTGTTTTTCTCCGCTTCTATGTGAATATCAAATGTAATATTGCGCATCATGCATGATGAAGAAAGTATACAAACATCATGCTCAAAAAGGCGGAACAGGGTAATTTCCTTGCCTGTTTCCGATAAAATGAAAATGCGCAGCTGTCCGCTTTTTACAAGTATTAACCCGGTACAGTCATCCCCGCCGTGGATAATCTCATTCTTTCTATAACATCGCTCAATCAGTTTTTCCTTCATAAACTTCTTTTCAGTCTCATCCAAAGCAGACCAGAACGGCAGTGCTTCTTCTATAAATTTATTATTGTCTGTCATCATAAGAAACCACATCCATAATCAAAACTAATAAATTAACCATGCCTTACATTATACAACATATTTCAATGATTGATAACCGATGCTCTTTAACAAGGCTAATGTGACATAGTCACTGAATAAATTTTGCCTGCAGCTATAATATGAAATAAAGCATCAGAAAATGCTGTCAACCACAGCAAGAAGGGAAAGGTGAGGTTTGAATGCATAATTGGAAATGGATAAAAGGAGCTCTGCTGCTTGGAATCGCATTCTTTCTGGCAGCACTTTTTGTAAAGCCGATAGGCGTATCTACCCAGTTCAGTGTTGCCTCAGGAATTATCCACAGCGCATTGGATCCAAATGTTATACAGGTCGATGAGAACCGTGAATCGGGATACAAAAGCACCAACGCTTATTATGACAAATCAGACGGTAAACTGGCAAAATCCATTAAACATCCTTTGAACTATGACTTTATATTTGTATTAGCTATACCCCTGGGTGCACTTGCCGGTTACCTGTTTGACAAAGGCAAAAAACAAAAAGATAAACAATTGGATACTGAGAAAACTGAAATTAATCTGCCTGAAATCAGTGCACCAACCGCTAAAACTTCCTTTATTAAAAAGTATCTGCCCTCATTTCTGGGAGGATTTCTCATTCTCTTCGGTGCCAGAATGGCGGACGGCTGTACCAGCGGTCACATGTTCAGCGGTATGATGCAGGGCAGCGTAAGCGGATTTATCTTTGCTGCTTCAGTTTTCCTTACCGCTATCCCGGCTGCCAGATATCTGAGCAAATATTTCCTGGAAAAGGAGGTAATCTGACATGACTATTGTATCTGCTATATTGCTGGGAGGCATCTTCGGATTCGCTCTCTACAAATCCGGAGCATCCAACCCCAAAAAACTGATGAGTACCCTTCGGCTTGAAAATCTCAGTCTGATGAAAATCATATTGTTCGGAATCGGATCGGCCAGCATACTCCTCTCCCTGTCGGCCCTTATCGGATTATTCGATATAGGACATCTAAGCATCAAAAACACCCATCTGGGCGTTATTATCGGCGGACTTATTTTCGGTATTGGATTCGGAACGGCAGGAGCCTGCCCCGGTACATGTGTGGCAGCTGCCGGCAGCAGCGGGGTTAAGAAGGCAGCAAGTTCTATAATCGGCGGCCTCCTGGGAGCACTGGTATTCTCATTAAGCTATGGATGGTTCCAGAGTCTGGGGC
>JAAZHD010000392.1 GCA_012510895.1 Clostridiales bacterium | reverse complement strand
TAACATTCATAAACGATTGGAAGATTATTTTTTCAACATTGAAGAAAGTAGTCTTAAGAGAAGGTATAAATTCGGAAACTGCTGCTACGATGGAACCATTTATAGGTAATATCGACAGTGGAGTGAGCTTATGAGAGATAAACTTCTTATTATTGGTGCAAGTGGGCATGGAAAAGTGGTTGCCGATATTGCAATACGAATGAATAAATGGAAGTCGATTGCATTTTTAGATGATAATGAAGAATTGAATGAAATTATGGGTTTACAAGTTATTGGTAAAGTAGATGATGTGCATAGGTATAAAGAATGTGCTGACATGTTTGTGGCAATTGGGAATAACGTTATTCGTAAAAAAATCATGACTGTATTAATAAATGATATGGGAATCACTTTGCCAGTCTTAATACATCCTCATGCTGTAGTAGCCAGGGAAGTTAGATTGGGTGCTGGAACAGTATTGATGGCAGGGGCAATAATTAATAGTTGTACCAATATAGGTGAAGGTTGTATCATCAATACAGGAGCTACTATTGATCATGACACTATTATAGAGGATTATGTCCATGTATCACCAGGCGTTAATATAGCAGGAAATGTAAGAATAGGGTATGAAACATGGTTGGGTATCGGAAGTAAAGTTAGTAATAATATAACCATCCCTAGCAGTTGTATTATAGGTGCGGGTGCCGTGGTTATTGAGGATATTACGGAACCAGGAACTTATGTTGGTGTGCCAGCGAGGAAAATATAATACTAAATCTAGGAATGATGTGTATAAAATGAAAATATTGTATGTGACAACAATTTCAAATACAGTCAATACGTTTTTAGTTCCTCACATTAAGATGTTAGTAGACCGTGGGTATCAGGTGGATGTTGCCTTCAATATTAAACAGGAAGTAAGACCTGATTTAATAAAGATGGGCTGTAAAGTTTACAATATTCAATTCCAACGTTCTCCGTATCATTTAAAGAACTTAAAGGCTTTTTATGAACTTGCAGAAATAATCAGAGAAGGCAATTATAACTGTATTCATACTCACACACCCGTAGCTTCTGCATTTGTGAGACTTATATGTATGAAAAATAAGCATGTAAAAGTATTATACACTGCCCACGGATTTCACTTTTTTGATGGCGCACCAATAAAAAATTGGTTGATATATTATCCAGTTGAGAAAATTCTGTCAAGATATACAGATATACTTATTACTATAAATAAAGAAGATTATCATAGAGCTAGAAAGTTTTTCAAGGCGAAAAATGTTGTGTATATTCCTGGTGTTGGGATTGAGTTTGATAAGATTAGTAAACTTGATATAGATAAAGCTACAAAGCTGAAAGAACTTGGTTTACCGCCTGATGCATTTATTATGCTTTCGGTAGGTGAGCTAAATAGAAATAAAAATCATGAAACAATTATTAGGGCCCTAGCAGAATTGGACAACCCCAAAATTCATTATATCGTTTGTGGGAGCGGTCAATTAGAGAATCGCTTACTTCATTTAGCAAAGAACTTGGGAATAGAAAGACAAGTATATTAGTTGGGCTATAGAGATGATGTCCATGAGATTTGCAAAATTTCCGATATATTTGCATTTCCTTCGTTTAGAGAAGGTTTATCTGTAGCATTAATGGAGGCTATGGCGGCTGGATTGCCGGTAGTGTGTTCGAATATTAGGGGGAATGCAGATTTGATCCAGACCGGGAAAGGTGGATATTTAGTCGAACCTGCTAATATTAGTGGCTTTGCTAAAGCGATTGATGATCTTTTCAGTGATGCTGG
>JAAZHD010000391.1 GCA_012510895.1 Clostridiales bacterium | reverse complement strand
GGGTTACTTTTAGGAATATTATTCTTACCGTCATTGTCCGACCCGCTTTCCTATTTGCTTTATGTTGCGCAGCATATAGTGTTTAGTGTTTGTATTAGCTTTATTCTAAACGATACACAGGGAAATCTGCTCTTTTATATGCTGGCAATGTGGGTTGCAGGATCGGGCGGAAAATTGGGAATTTATGAATTTAACATAAGCGTTCAAATCCTTGAGATTATTTTGTACAGTATATTGTTTGCTATCCTGTATTGGGTGTTTAAGTCCAAAAATTCAGGTAAATCAAAAGAGGAAGTTTTGCAAATATTCCCTGATTTTATAGAGGGTGACAGCCTAAAAGAAAGCAGAAAAAACAATTTGGGAAGTGGAGCTGTTTCATATGAATGATGTATTATTTTATGAAATGAAAAAAGGAACAAGTAACAAGCAAATAATATTTTTTCCTTACCTGGGTGGAACGGTATCGTCATTTCATAATTTAATAAGCAAGCTGGATATGGATGTGAGTATATGGTGTGCCAATCCTCCGGGACACGGCAATTCCAAAAGGGATTTGGTTGAAGATATCGATATTGTAGCGGATATGTATTTTGAAGAATTAAAAAATATAATGATGCCGGAATGTACATATTTCGGTCATAGTTTGGGCGGTATAGTTGCCTATTATGTAGCTCATAGGACTATGAATTCAAAAGAGCATGCCGGCAAGCTGAAATCTTTAATTCTGTCCGCTTGCGATGCACCTAATACCATGAGGCACAAAAAAACTTCAGAACTTCGGGATGACAAACTACTGGAATTGATTGTTTCCTATGGAGCTATGCCTAAAGAAATTATTCAGGAAAAAAGCTTGATAGAATTTTTCCTTCCCATATTTCGCGCCGATTATAAAATACTGGAGTCGGCTGCGGCTAAAGAACCTATTATTCCTTTGGATGTATCGGCGTTTTTGCTGTGGGGCGAAAATGACCCTGAACAGCCGGTAAATCCGCTTCCTAAGTGGCTGCCATATCTTAGAAACGGTGCAGAAGTATTTGTTATAGAAAAAGGAGAACATCTGTTTATCAATAGTCATCCGGCGGAAGTTTCGGAGTGTATAAGAAAGATATTGTACGGTTTGCAAAACTAAAATATAAGAACAAACGGAAAAATAAGATATTTTAGAAGAAAGGGAGAATAAACAATGTGGATTTTAGTGTTAATTGGTGCCGGAGTACTTTCAGCTTTGGTACATCTATATGTAATAGGAGGATTTCAGGCAGGTATAAGTACTATTTTTGAGATAATCGTGTTGCATCAATTTATAGTGACCAACGGGTTGATAGGTGTTTTGGGATTCTACATCAATGTAATAAAGGCTGACGATACGGCAAAGTCCCTCGGCTGGCCGGGAGGACCGTTTCAGATAAAATACGGTTTTTCCCAATTGGGTCTTGGGGTTATGGGTGTGTTATCCATTTGGTTTAAAGGTCCGTTTTGGCTTGGAACATTAATTACAATGTACATATATGGAGCCAGCGGATTGTGGACACATACTCAAG
>JAAZHD010000390.1 GCA_012510895.1 Clostridiales bacterium | reverse complement strand
GCTTAATGCTGTCAGAAAGGCAGCATTGGAGCTTGATTTTTTAAATAAAAAAATATTGAATTTCAAAAAATGAAGAAAACAATTGAAAATAATATAGCAACCTTAAGGGAAAATTTCTTTTTAAATCTTTTATCCAATAAAGAAATGGATGATGAAGAAATCAGCGAGAAAATGGAATTTTTAAAAATTGATCTATCTAAGTTTTATGTTATTTCATTTGAAATTGACAGGTACAATGATTTTCGTGCCGGTGGATGTGAATTAGAAAGACATATGAAAAGACTTTTTATCCGGCAGAATTGCATGAAAGTCATAAGTAAATACTCAACAGGCTATATTATTGAAAAGACCAGCTAATTGTTGTCAAGGGTTTTTTTGAGAAAAGTTAAAAAATTTTAGTAAGTAAAAAAGCGCATAACAAATAGACCACCCATATTAGGTTGACATAAAGTGTATATGGCTGGTCATGCAAATTGAACATTGAAAACTAAATACCAGGCATTATTAAATTAAGCTGCATCGTTCTTTGCTGCAAGGTGTTTTGCATGTTGTTCAGGTGTTCTCAATTCAAAAGTTTTTTTATCTCTGAGAACAGCAAATATAATATATACAAGCTTATGCATGACTGCACCAAGGGCAACCATTTTAGGCTTATTAACACACTTTTTTTGGTAGTATTCGTATAGTACTGGGTTGTTAAGTTCTCCGTTACGCTTTTTACGGATATTAGCAAGAGCACTGATGTATAGGGCTTTCCTTAAAAAACGAGAGCCTCTTTTAGACATTTTGTTTTGAGTACCTTCAAACTTACCAGACTGTTTTACTGAAGGATCTATTCCAAAGAATGCAACAAGTTTATTTGGTTTCTGAAATTTAGAGAAGTCGCCAACTTCCGCCAGAATTGTTGCAGCAGTCATAAGACCTATACCAGGTATACTGCATAAGAGCTCAAGTGTCAAAGCAAGCACAGGCATGTCCTTATTGCTATCATCCTCTATCAGTTTAGCGATTGCATCTTCAATATCACTAATAGACTTTTCAAGTGTCCTGACCATGTTAATGTTAATTTGAATAAGAGATATATTCGCTGGACTGCTTATGCTAAGAGGTTCAAAATCCTTTGCTTTTTGAATTAATAGCTCATATTTTGATGTAGCGCGCTTAACTCCCATTCTGGAAGTTTTACTTATGAGGGATATGATTTCATCTCTTTTTCCTTCTAACATAAGTGTAGGAGTTGGATATTTCTCAAGTAAAGCAAGAGCTGTTTTGGAAGTAACATCCTTAAATACATCAGTGAAGTTAAGCATCACCTGATCAACTATACCAATAAGTTTGTTTTTGTAGGCAGTCAACTGGTCAGTCATCTTGTAGTATTGGCGGCAGAGACTTTTTAAACAGTCAGTAGTGTCATTTGGAATACTGGTGGTTTTAAGTTCCTGAAAACGATACAGGAGTGCAACCTTACGGGCATCAACTTTATCACTTTTCACTTTCCTAATCCCCAAATTATTGATACAATTAGTTTGGAGAGGATTAGTGATAACAATCTCAAATCCAGCCTCGGCAAAGGCGTGGAAAAGGATTTTGTGATAGTGCCCAGTGGATTCCATAGCGATAACTGGCCTGATTGCAAAATCCTTTTCTGCTTTTTTAAGTAGATCAATGGCCTTGTCAACCTTTTTAAAGGAATCGTGGAAAACCTTCATGCGGGCATAAACTTTGTTTGTTGGAGAAAGAATAGCCATCTCGCTAAACTCTTTACCAACATCAATACCTGCTACTGGTAATACATTCATAACAAATGCCTCCTTTACAAAAATAAATTTGAACTTAAAGCGTTCCATTCCTTCCCGTGTAAGCTCACAACCTTGCATGTGACACGAGGAACCAGCTATAAAGCTGGCCTCAACCAGCCAAATCATGTAATCTTACCGGAATGGATAGATACTCTTTTCAACGGGTAATCGTCCCATAACGGGCCGTCCCAGGAGGAATTACAACAACCCTCCAAGTCCGGTTACAATTATATATGATTGTCAAGGTTCAGGCCAACAAGCTGCTGGTAGATGACTAAGATAGGAAGTCCAATTAAGTGCTTGGTGTTTAGTAAACACTTTAGAATTAAAGTGTTATGTAAACTATTAAGATTTGATATTAATTACAGCTAAAAAGCTGTGATTTGAGTACAACTACATTATACAAGGAGGGCGGAATATATGGACGAAAAGCAGATAAGACACTTTAAGCATGTTTTAAACCAGCAAAAGGAGGAGCGTCAGGATATACTTAACGATATGATGTCTGACGAACCGGCAGGTTACAGGGTTACTTCCGACAGCGAGCTTTCACGATATGATAACCACACTGCGGATATCGCAACTGAATTGTATGATGCAAGCCATTTGGATGCAATAAGGGACAGCCACAAAATCGCCATAAAAGAAATTGATTATGCACTGGAAAAGATAAAAAACAACAAATACGGTATATGTGAAACTTGCGGGGAAGAAATTGGAGAGGAAAGACTTGAGGTGGTCCCGCGGACGAGAAACTGTATTAATTGTGAGACTTTGGCGGAGAAGGAAAACAAACTTGATAAAATAAGCAAATCAACGCATCGTCCTGTTGAAGAGGATGTATTGGAAAAGGTTATGC
>JAAZHD010000389.1 GCA_012510895.1 Clostridiales bacterium | reverse complement strand
GAGTACCTCAACGTGATAGATAATTAGCCCCAAATATTAACATGAAATTTATTACGGAATTAAAGAGCCCAACAGCAGCAGAAAAGCTGAAGTCGCTGGCACCAATTCCTCTGCGATATATATAGGTAGAAATGACATCTGCAGTTTCAAGTATTCCATCATTATAGAGCAAAAACACTTTCTCAAAACCTACACTCATAATATTACCCAGCTGAAGTATGAACAAAATGATAATGGTTGGGGCTATCATAGGTATAGTGATATACCAGACTTCTTTAAATTTAGTTATACCATCCATCCTGGCGGATTCATATAATGAAGGATCAATGCCTATAATTGCCGCAATATATATAATTGAGCTAAATCCAAATGACTGCCATATTCCCGATGATACATAAATGGTCCTGAACCAGCCAGACTTCATAAGAAAGTTTATTTGCTCAATGCCCATCTTCTCTAAAATATTGTTTACGAGGCCTGTATCCAATGCTAGAAACTGCTTAATCATACCCACTACTACAACAGTCGAAATAAAATGAGGCAGATAACTGACGGTTTGTATGGATTTTCTTAACCTGGGCTTACGAATCTCAGTGATACATATAGCGAAAATTATCGGTACAGGAAAACCATATATTAAGCTGTATAATGATATAAGAAATGTATTTCTTATAAGTCGAAATGCATAGGCAGAATTAAAAAACTGTTTAAACCATTTCAGCCCTACCCATTCTCCTCCATATACACCTGCACCGGGCTTGAAATCTTTAAATGCTACTACTATTCCTCCCATGGGAACATACAGGAAAATTGCATACCATATGAATATTGGCAGAAATAGCAGAAACAAATATTTATCGCGCTTCAGTGCTTTTACAATTCTGTAAGATAACTTTTCTTCAGCTTTGGTTTTTTGTTGAATTTGATGCCCGCCATGCATACAGCCTTCCTCCCTTTGAAAACAAGCAGGGAGAGACAAGCTCCCTGCTTTTCTGATTTTTTGCAACTTTTTATTCATCTCCTAATTCTTTAACTCTGTCATATCTGGCTTGATATATTCTAAGCAATTCTTCCAAACCCATAGATTTAGCTGTAGCTACATAGTCATCAAAGGCAGCGAGATCAACTTCACCTGTTATGAATTTTACGAACATCTCGTTCAAATACGTACCCAAATCAGTGCCATATTGCTGCATGATTTCAACTTCATCGGGCAGCCAGAAGGTACTGATATTATCTGGCAATTTATTATACTCACGTATCTGTTTGTTCCATACTGCAATATCAGGCATATAGCTTACATCACGATGTGCGGCAAGCAGAATGCGCGGAAAACCGCCAAAGTTACTACCCATGCGGGTAGCATAGTTATCCTTAGACCTCTTTTCAAGATCCGGTTTTATTTTTCCGTCGATGATTTCATAGTCTTCACCTTCGATTCCATAATACATTAAGTTATTTGCTTCTTCGCTAAATAGATAATCCATAAAGCAAAATACAGCTTCAGGATGCTCCACATTCTTGTTAATTGCAAAGAAGCTGGCAACCGGATCGTTTCCGTAGTAGAGACGATGACCATACGGACCTTGTAATGGCAGCATTGGTACCATGATAAGAGGATCATTTTCCACATCAATATCAGGTTTAAGCAGCAGCGCAAATGTATGAGCAAAGTTAATATAATGAATTGTACATCCAATTTGATTGTTTGCCATTCTCTCATTGAGCATATCATTGGTGTTTGTGGCAAAGTCATTATTCAGCAAGCCTTCTTCATGCATTCTATACATGTATTCCAAGAAGTCTTTATATCTGTCTGTGACATATGAATTTTCCAGCTTGCCGTCTTCACCTACGACATAAGTATAAGCAAGGTCAAGTCCCCAGAATGCTGCAAATTTCTTTAAATAGCCTGTGCCATTAACATAGAACGGTAATTCATCAGCCTCTTCATTCACATTGGGATCCCTTTCTTTAAAAGCTTTCATTACCTCATAGAACTCTTCAGTTGTTGTAGGTGCTGATAAGCCTAATTCCTTAAGCCAAGGCTCATTTATTAAGAGATTCGGGATATAATCCCTGCTCATATTAATAACAGGCACATAGTAGATTTTTCCATCAGGAGTGGTTATCTGAGGTTTTACCGTGGGATTGTCTTCAAAACGCCAATTAAGGTTTATGGCATATTTTTCATATAAATCTGTCAATTCAAGAAATATCCCAGACTTTATATAAGTCATATCTTCATCTTTGGAAGGTAATTGTATGACATCGGGAAGATCTGTACCTGCAGCTAAACGAGGACGAATAGCATCACCAAATGTTGCAGTATCCAATAGTTCCATATCAATTTTTACATTAGCCTTGCGTATAATTTCCTGTATCCATTTCATATCCTCAAAATCCATGTATTATCCGGCAGCACCTGTATTTGCACCGACCCATGTTATTGTAATTGGATCTTCAACTATAGGTGCGTTTCCATGGTATTCAAATTCTCCTTCGTCATCAGAAGGCACCGGCTCTTTATCATCACCAGGTTCAGCTGTTTCTTTAGTTGCTTCATCCGTGGGTGCTGCAGTAGGGCTTTCCATGTTTGTTCCTGTACAGCCTGCAAGAATGCCGATGAGGAGAATACAGCACAGTACAATTGATAATACCTTCATTTTCATTGCTCTTCCTCCATTATTAATTTTTTCTTGTGAAAGCAGCTTATAGAAGTTTTAAACCGCTCTCTTTTCTCCCCCTTCATCGCCTATCCCTTCCTACGGCTTCTACTCTTTCATCCTCTTTTTCCAATAAACACCCCCTTATTCAGGTTGTCTGAAGGTATTGATATTAATGAGCAACAGTTTTTATTCATCATCTTCAGCAGCCAATTGAGACAAATACTCATATATTTCTTCATATGTTGATTTATCCGGATACGGCGGAATCAGCTGATCTCCTGCCACTGATATGGTTGTGCAGGCATGATCATTCCTGTATGCGTCTCTTTCTTCTTTGTTTCTTAAATTGGGCACCTTAATGGGGATGTTCCCGTTAAGAATTGAACGGTAAGCAAGTATGCCGCATATGCTCATGTCTACTCCGGTGTAAACATCAATTGCATACTTATACCCTTCAGGACGTCCGAGGATGCGTTGAATAAAGT
>JAAZHD010000388.1 GCA_012510895.1 Clostridiales bacterium | reverse complement strand
CTATTGGGGGGCCCCTATGCTTATTCTCATTGGAATGGCACCTAAATCAGACCTTATGCTGCTCCTGGTTTTCATTCTGCTTGTAGCATATCTGGCGGTACTCATATTCTTCATGTTAAGGACCCCGGTCGGTAAAAGAAAAACATTGCAAAATAAAAACTGAATGGCAGCATTGCTGCATACAAAATCACATATATAAAAACCAATAGCCTGTGCTGTTAAGGATACAGCAAGCTATTGGTTTTTATGCTTAAAGTTACTTTAACAAGAAGAAATATTCAGGTGCCAAGGTACCTTTATTATTATTCAGATCTTAACCTTGAAAAAGCTTTTCTTGCCACTTTGGTAAGTTCGCCGAATATCAGCGGCATAAGCCCCATTATTAGAACAAAATCCCAATTGTGCAGCCTTAGCAGTTCTATTTGAAAAATTCCCCTGAATGCAGGAACTAACATAATTACCAGCAGAAGCAAGAAGGAGAACAGGGTTGCAAAGTTCATGCTGCGATTGCTGAAAATACCCAGCCGCCATAAGGGCAGACTTTCCGATCGGGCAGAATAAGCCCGCAGCAGTTCACTGACAATAAGAGTTGTCAGGGCATAGGTACGCCCCGTCTCCAGGCCGTAATTCCTTACCCCGTATCGGAAGGAAGCCAATACAGCCACTGTCATTATTACACTCTGAACACCGATATTAACCATCATATTCCGATCAATAATGGGCTCATCAGGATCGCGCGGCGGTCTTTCCATTAAACCGGGCTCTTTTTTCTCCACTCCCAATGCTAAAGCAGGAAAAGCATCTGTAAGAAGGTTCACCCAGAGTAAATGGATGGGAAGAAGCGGAATATCCCAATTGAGAAGTATGGCAGAAAAAATAATCAGAATCTCCCCTATGTTACAGGACAAAAGGAAGTATACAAATTTTCGTATATTACTGTATATGACCCGCCCTTCTTCTACAGCTGCCACAATGCTGGAAAAATTATCATCAGTGATAATCATTTCAGCACTTTCCTTTGTAACATCTGTTCCGGTAATACCCATGGCCACCCCTATGTCGGCGCGTTTAAGTGCCGGAGCATCATTTACACCGTCACCTGTCATGGCTGCAATATGGCCCTTGTTTTTCAAAGACTGAACTATTCGCACCTTATGCTCCGGAGATACCCGGGCAAATACACTTACCTTCTCTACCGCCTCATCCAGCTCTTTATCACTCATTTCATTCAGCTGCGCGCCGGTCAGGACCTCATCATCAGATGATATTATGCCCAGCTGCTTTGCAATTGCAGCAGCAGTCTCACGGTAGTCACCGGTAATCATAACAGTACGTATACCAGCGGATTTACATAGTTTTATTGCTTCAAGGGCCTCAGGTCTCGGTGGATCAATCATGCCCACCAGACCGCAGAATACCAATCCCTGCTCATCCTTATCCGGATCAGGGTGCTTTGGAATTTCATCAATATTTTTGAAAGCCATAGCAAGAACCCTGAAGGCCTGGCCGGCCAGAGCCCTGTTTTCATCCATTACAGTCCTGATGTCTTCCTCAGTTATAGCGGCTATGGTTCCATCACTGTGCATTATGTGAGTACAACGCTCAATCAGAATATCCGGAGCGCCCTTTGTAAAAGCAGCCAACCGGCCGTCTGCAGTTTTATGAAAGGTAGTCATCAGCTTGCGCTGGGAATCAAAGGGGATTTCCTGCAGCCTGGGCTGTGCCTTGTTTATTTCATCCCTGTCTATGCCGGCCTTGGCTGCAGCCACAATCATGGCACCCTCTGTGGGATCTCCTATTATGCGCCATTCATCGCTGCCATTTTCCGTAATGTGTTCCAGACGAGCATCATTGCAAAGCACCTGTATTTCCATCAGTCTTTGTACGGCCGGCTGCCGTGAAAGGTCCGCTTCCTTGCCGTCTATGGTCAGAGTGCCGGCCGGATTGTAGCCTTCTCCTGAAACATCTATTTCCTGACTCAAGGTATACATTTTAACAATTGTCATCTGGTTCTGAGTAAGGGTACCGGTTTTATCTGAACAAATAACCGTGGTACTTCCCAGGGTTTCCACTGCATGGAGCTTCTTCATTATGGCATTGTGTCTCACCATCCGCTGCATTCCCAATGCCAGAACGATGGTTACAACCGCAGGCAGACCCTCGGGAATAGCGGCCACCGCCAGGCTGACAGCAGTCATAAACATGGCCAGCGGATCCTCGCCGCGGAGAAGGCCCAGGCCAAGCACAACAGCACATATCACCAGGCACGCAGTGCCCAGTATCTTTCCCAGCTGAGCCAGCTTGCGCTGAAGCGGGGTTTCATCCTCTGTGTCTTCCTGAATCATTTTAGCTATATTACCTATTACTGTATCCATTCCCGTTGCAGTTACAATACCGCTGCCCCTGCCATAGGTCACCAGAGTGCTCATAAAACCGCAATTAATCTGATCGCCGAGGCCGACATTGCCCTCCAGTCTGACATTGGCATCCTTTTCTACCGGCACCGATTCACCGGTTAAGGCAGCTTCCTCTACTTTTAGATTAACAGAAGTCACCAGCCTGATATCAGCAGGTATGTAATCACCGGTTTCCAGCAGCACCAGATCACCGGGGACCAATTCAGAAGCCGGAACAGATAATTCCCTCCCGTCCCTGATCACCTTTGCATTGGGAGCTGACATCTTTTTAAGCGCCTCCAATGCCTTACTTG
>JAAZHD010000039.1 GCA_012510895.1 Clostridiales bacterium | reverse complement strand
TCAGCTTTAACTGTCCTTCGAGGAAAGCGCTCCGGCCGTGTTTATAAACGGCCATTTTCAAAAAGCAAATACACTGCTTCAGCACCAGGAGAGCCGCCTGCAATGCGAACCGGAAACCTGCGTATGAGTTGGAGACCGCAATCTGCATCCGAGCGAATAGGCAAGACCGTAACAATAAAACCAGCAATTACTACTGAAGTAAAGTATGCTCCATATCTCGAAGAGGGAACCGATAGAATGGCTCCAAGACCATTTGAGGATCCTATCATCGAGAAAGCAATGCCTCGTATTAGTCAAATTTTCAAAGAGCCGTATTAGGTTTAGCCTTAAAAAGTAAAAGGGCGGAATAAAATCCGCTCTTTTGCTTTACTTGTTTGGACGGACATGTCCATATCAAAAATGCAGGCGAGAAACGGCCAGATTTGACTTGTGCGGAGCAAATTTAAAGCAGGTAAGGTAAATACCCATGCTGGCGTTAAAATTCAAAATAAAGGGGAAATACGCGCCTAAAATGCTTTCGATTATTCATGGTAGTTGAAGAGCAATAAAAAAGGCCCTGTTTTTCAGGGCTTTAAAGTGAATGATAAAAAGGTATTTTTATACATCGATGAGCTCAATCTTGAAATAAACCGTACCTGTGTAGGTGCCATACGGTGTAGAACTGGTAATTTGAGGCTTGAATTTTAGAGCTCCATATGCCTTCGGACTTGTGTTACCATCAGTAAATGTTGCAACGAGTTCACTTAATCCAGTGATATCCTCAAAAGAGCTACTGGAAGGCAGTCCACGCAGAATTCTGCAAGATATTCTTTGCTCGTTTTCGGTTCCTTTGTCTTTGCATAAATAAAAATTGCCGCCGTTTTCATATGTAGCTGCACCATCGATAGTTATTCTGACATTTTTATTACTGCCAATATCCATTGTATTGGCTGAAAATATGAATTTGTCACCATCGTTGATGGATATAGAGGCGGGTATATTAATAGAGTACTCGGGTGAATAAGTGTACGATACCGCTATACTTCCGGATGTCTGGTTTGCAAAGGCATTCATCGGTGATATACTGCAGATCATTATAGTTGCAAGCAGAATAGCGAATATTCTTTTTATCATGGCTCAACCTCCAATTTAAAAATAGTTTTCGCGCCGTTCAGTTCTTTGATTTCCTCCATGCCATAGCATGAATAACTCAAGATGGCACCTTCGTATATTCCGGGCTTTAGCTCCTGAGAGATTTCAATAGAGGTAAGGACCTGCCCGGGCTCAAGTAAACCAGACTCCGGATCGTCGAATCATCTGCCGGGCATGAATCTGAACGGCCAGCCATAACATCTTCTATAAGTCTGGCTTCATAATGCTTTTTAGGAGCATAAAATCCGGAAGCTCAAGATGCAGTTTCCCGCAGCCTGGACACTTTAACCTGCGCAATCGGTACCAAGGGAGCGCTGTTGGCTGGCATGGAGCGGCTTCCGCTCCGTGCATATTTTCTGCTTCTTCTTCTGTTTCTGTTACTGTTATTGATCCTGTTACTGTTACTGTTACTGGTTGC
>JAAZHD010000387.1 GCA_012510895.1 Clostridiales bacterium | reverse complement strand
CCGCTGCCACAGCAGGACTTGCCAGATATACCTCGCTTTCCGGATGACCCATGCGGCCTACAAAGTTTCTGTTGGTTGTTGCCACTGCCCGCTCTCCCTTTGCAAGAACGCCCATATGTCCGCCCAGGCAGGGACCGCAGGTCGGGGTGCTTACGGCTGCGCCGGCTTCAATGAAAATTTCCAGAAGCCCTTCCCGCATGGCCTGCAGATATATCTTCTGGGTTGCAGGGAAGATTATGGTGCGTACCCCGGGGTGAACCTTTTTCCCCTTCAAAACCCTGGCAGCAGCTCTTAAGTCGCTGATTCTGCCATTGGTACAGGAACCGATAACCACCTGGTCTATGGTTACTTCCCCTATCTCATCAATGGTCCGGGTGTTTTCAGGCAGATGGGGAAATGCAACAGTAAGCCTTATTTCAGACAGGTTTATTTCTATCACCCGGCTGTAAACCGCATCTTCGTCTGCTTTATACACCTTATATTCCCTGGCGGAGTGTTCCTTTACATATTCAATGGTCTTTTCATCCACTTCAAAAATACCGTTTTTGGCTCCGGCTTCTATTGCCATATTGGCTATGGTGAAGCGGTCATCCATAGACAGGGATGCCATCCCTTCACCGCCGAATTCCATGGACTTATACAGTGCGCCGTCTACACCGATCATGCCGATGATGTGAAGGATAACATCCTTCCCGCTGACCCAGGGCTGGAGCTTTCCCTTCAGTTCAAAACGGATGGCCTCCGGCACCTTGAACCAGGCCTTTCCTGATGCCATGCCGCATGCCATGTCGGTACTTCCCACTCCGGTAGAAAAGGCGCCTAAGGCACCATAGGTGCAGGTATGGGAATCGGCGCCGATGATAACATCTCCGGGTACAGCCAGCCCCTTTTCAGGAATCAAAGCATGCTCGATGCCCATCTGGCCGATTTCAAAGTAATTGGTTATTTCCTTTTCGTATGCAAATTCCCGGATCATGCGGCAGTGTTCTGCCGATTTAATATCCTTATTGGGAGTAAAATGATCCGGAACAATTGCCACCTTATCTTTATCGAATACGTCTTTTACGCCTATTTTTTCAAACTCTTTAACAGCAACCGGCGCGGTTATGTCATTTCCCAGGACCAGGTCCAGGTCCGCCATAATAAGCTGTCCCGGTTCCACCTTGGGCAGCCCGGCTTTAGCTGCTAAGATTTTCTACGTCATTGTCATTCCCATTGAAAACCCTCCTTTATTTTCTATTAAACAGTCTTTTCAAGCTTCATTTCTGATTTTTCATGATGCTGATACAGGAAATATTCAATTGAATCAACCAAGGCATCCCAGCTGGCTTCTATTATATTGGTGGATACGCCCACGGTACCCCAGACTTTCTGCCCGTCCGTGGATTCTATGTGAACCCTTACCTTGGCGGCTGTCGCCTTGTCAGTGTCGAGCACCCTTACTTTATAGTCAGTCAGCCGCATCTTATCCAGCTGCGGATAGAATATCTGCAGTGCTTTGCGCAGGGCTTTATCCAGGGCATTTACAGGTCCGTCGCCTTCTGCGGCCGATATTTCTTCCACCCCGTCCACTTCAACTTTTATAATGGCTGAGGCTGAATAATCATCCTGCCAGTGTTCCTCACAAAGCACCCGGAAATCCTTCACATTGAAAAATTTAATATCCTTTTTCAGCACCCTTCTTACCAGTAATTCAAAGGAGGTTTCCGCACCTTCGAACTGATAACCTTCATGTTCCAGACGTTTCATTTCATCCATAATAAGCTGGGTTTCCGGCGAATTCTTATCGGCCCAGGGAAGTACCTCCTGAATCCGTTTCAGGATAGTGCTGCGGCCGGATACCTCAGACATGAGAATACGCCTTTCATTTCCCACCAGGGACGGATCGATATGCTCAAATGAAAGCGGATTCTTCCGAATAGCATCTATATGCATGCCGCCCTTATGAGCAAATGCACTGCGCCCTACATAAGGATCCCTTTCATTGGGCACAAGATTGGCCAGCTCGCTTATGGTTCTGGAAACAACAAACAAATTCTCCATTTGCTCTTTGGGAACGCATGAGTAGCCTTTCTTCAGCTGCAAATTGGGGATAATTGTACAAAGATTAGCGTTGCCGCTTCTCTCTCCAATGCCGTTGATGGTTCCCTGAACATGACAGGCTCCGGCCTCAATTGCCATAATGGAATTGGCTACGGCCATTCCTCCGTCATTATGGCAGTGGATGCCGATGAGAAAAGGGAACATTTCAACCACTTCTTTGACTATTCTGTAGATATCCGACGGGAACATTCCCCCGTTTGTATCACAGAGAATCAGGCAGGATGCGCCGGCATCTGCGGCCGCTCTTAAGCATTCCAGGGCATAATCCCTGTTGGCCATGAAGCCGTCGAAAAAATGCTCTGCATCGAATATGACTTCCTTACCCTTCTCTTTAAGAAAAGCAATGGTGTCCCTTATCATGTTCAGATTCTCTTCCAGGCTGGTTCTTATAATATCGGTTACGTGAAAATCCCATGATTTGCCAAAAATAGTGACTACGGAAGTATCAGCCTTGCATAAGGCCTGTAAGTTCAGGTCATCCTCCGGCCGGATTCCGGCACGGCGTGTGCTGCCAAAGGCTGCCAGTCTCGCATTCTTTAGGTTCAATGCCTTAACCTTCTGAAAAAACTCCATATCCTTGGGGTTTGATCCCGGGTTGCCGGCTTCAACATAGTCCGCGCCGAACTCGTCAAGTCTTTGAGCAATTTTCAGTTTGTCATTAACCGTGAAGGATACTCCTTCCCCCTGGGCTCCGTCCCTTAAGGTAGAGTCGTAAACAATAATTTTTTTGCTCAGTTCATAATCCCCATTTCAAAACCAACTCCTCATTTTTTATGACGTATTTTTTTATAAATTATTCGTTAACCTGATCTTTATTGTCCTAAACAACTTCTATGTTATCCTGCTTTCCGTTTGGAAACTCAGTAATATCATAGAGCATTTTGTTAATGGCATTAATGTATGCCTTTGCGCTGGCTTCAATAATATCCGTGCTTATCCCCCTGCCGACGTACTTTCTTCCGTTCTTTTCAATTTTGACAATTCCCTCGCCCAGGGCATCCTTACCGCTGGTTATAGCCCGAATCTGATAATCTACAAGTTTAATCTCAAGGCCTGTAGCCCTCTCTATTGCGTGGAATATTGCATCAACCGGGCCGTCTCCGCAGGCTGCCTCTTCAATGAGCTCACCTTCTCTGGAGATGCGAACTGTGGAACTTGATATGAGAGAATTGCCGCTGGTGGTATGAAAGTACTCCAGCTGCAGGGCTTCCGGAATCTGTACCAGCTTGGTGGACATAAGAGCCTCTATATCGCTGTCCATAACATATTTCTTTTTGTCAGCCAGATCTTTGAATTTTTCAAAGGCCTCGTTGATTTCCTCCTGGGTCAGATCGCTGTAGCCCAGCTCAGCCAGCCGCTCTTCGAAAGCATGGCGTCCGGAATGCTTGCCCAGAATCATCTGACTTTTCTTAAGGCCGATGGATTCAGGAGTCATAATTTCATAGGTCTGCCTGTTGGCCAGCATGCCGTGCTGATGGATGCCGGATTCGTGGGCAAAGGCGTTTGCGCCCACAATGGCCTTATTGGGCTGTATCAGCACACCGGTCAGAGAGGTGACCAGGGTGCTTGTGCGGTATATTTGTTCCGTCACAATGCCGGTGTCAAACTGATAATAGTCCCTGCGGGTTCGAAGTGCCATGACCACTTCTTCCAGGGCAGCATTTCCGGCTCTCTCTCCCAGCCCGTTTATGGTGCATTCAACCTGGCCGGCGCCGTTTGCAACGGCTGCCAGGGAATTGGCCACTGCCATGCCCAGATCATTATGGCAGTGCACGCTGATGACCACATTGTCTATTCCCTTTACATTTTCCCGAATTCCCCTGATTATGGCGCCGAACTCATCCGGAGTGGAATAGCCTACGGTATCGGGAATGTTAATTACGTCAGCTCCAGCTTTTATAACCTCTTCCAGAATCATATACAAGAATTCAGGACGGGTACGGGAACCGTCTTCCGGGGAAAATTCCACCTGGGATCCCAGGGATTTGGCGTAAGACACTGCTTCAACAGCACGTTTAATAACCTCTTCAGGTTCCATTCTCAGCTTGTATTTCATATGAATATCCGAAGTTGCGATAAAGGTATGAATTCTGGGCCTGGCTGCTTCATGAAGAGCTTCCCAAGCCCTGTCTATATCCTTTTTAACCGCTCTGGCAAGAGCTGCTATAACGGGTTTCCGCACTTCCCTTGCAACGGCCCTTACCGCTTCAAAGTCCCCCTTTGAAGAAATGGGAAATCCTGCTTCAATTACATCCACACCCAAGTTTTCCAGCTGCCTGGCGATTTCCAGCTTCTCGTGCATATTAAGACTTATACCGGGAGACTGTTCACCATCTCTCAATGTTGTATCGAAAATCGCTATATGGTTTGCCATGGCTAAACTCCTTATCGATTTATTTTTTCTTCAACCAGGGCATCATTTTTCTCAATTCCCTTCCTACCTTCTCGATCGGATGATTCTGCTCACGTTCACGCATGGCACGGAAGGAAGGACGGCTGGCCTGGTTTTCCAATATCCAATTTTTAGCAAAGGTTCCATCCTGAACCTCTTTTAATACCTTTTTCATCTCTTTACGGGTTTCTTCGGTAATAATGCGCTTTCCGGTGGTATAATCGCCGTATTCTGCCGTATCGCTTATGGAGTAACGCATGTAGCTGAGTCCGCCTTCATTTATCATGTCAACAATCAGCTTCATTTCTTGGAGACATTCAAAATAGGCGCTTTCCGGCTGATAACCTGCTTCAACCAGGGTTTCAAAACCGGCTTTGATAAGCTCGGTAACACCGCCGCAAAGCACTGCCTGCTCACCGAACAGGTCAGTTTCCGTTTCCTCTTTGAAGGTGGTTTCCAGAATACCGGCTCTGGCGCCGCCGATGCCTGCTGCATAGGCCAGGGCATAGTCCTTGGCTCTGCCTGAAGCATCCTGATGAACGGCGATCAGACAGGGAACACCCTTGCCTTCAAGATACTGACTCCTTACCGTATGACCGGGCCCTTTTGGTGCAATCATGAACACATCCACATCCTTCGGCGGGGTGATCTGGCCGAAGTGGATATTAAACCCATGAGCAAAGAGAAGTGCCTTTCCTTCTTTCAGATTGGGCTCAATAGACTCCTTATAAATTTTTGCCTGCACCTCATCAGGCACAAGAAGCATGATAAAGTCCGCTTCCTTTGCGGCCTCGGCCGTTTCCATAACCGTAAGGCCGTCTGCCTCTGCCCTGCTCCAGGAAGAGCTTCCTTTATATAGGCCGACTATAACATCCATTCCGCTTTCCTTTAAGTTAAGCGCATGGGCATGGCCCTGGCTTCCATAACCGATAATTGCAATTTTTTTACCTGCAAGCAATCCCAGATTTGCATCCGATTCATAATACATTTTTGCCATAGTATTCATCCTCCTCAATTCTTGGGTGAACATATTTCACCATTTTAAGCCCCCTGTCAATGGAAATATTTCCGGTCCGGACTATTTCCAGAATGCCAAAATCCTGCAGCATATCCTCCAGTGCAGCTATTTTTTTGCTGTCTCCTGTGATTTCCACAATAATGGAATGGCGATTCACATCCACAACCTTGGCTCGGAAAATATTTACGATATCGACAATCTGATTCCGGGTTTCCGGAGTAGCCTTAACCTTGATAAGAGCCAGTTCTCTGGAGATGGAATCTTCGCCGATAATGGATACCTTGATTACATTGATCAATTTATTCAGCTGTTTGGTCACCTGATCAACTGTATAGTCGTCTCCGTCCACGACAATGGTAATCCGGGACACCTTCGGATCCTCCGTTACGCCGACGGCCAAACTCTCAATATTAAAGCCCCTGCGGCTGAACAGCCCGACTACTTTGGACAGTACGCCCGGATAGTTGTCGACCAGTACTCCTAAAACATGTTTCATTCTACCTTCTTCCCTCCTTGCATAAAGTGTAACGAGTAACAAAAAACCTTCCGCCCTTGCTTATAAAAGCAGAAGGGGCGAAAGGTTAACTTTCACGGTACCACCCTTATTTTGTTTGTCCCTCACGGAACAAACCTCGCGAAGTTCCAACAAACTTCCGACCTGTAACGGGATCACCCGGTAAACCCTACTAAAAGATACCATGGATACTTCTTTCAGGCTACGCCTCCGGAGTGAGCATACAGTCCGACAACCCGCCGGTTTCCACTAACCACCGGCTCACTGAAGATAGCTGCTTCGAACCTTCTGTCTCCTTCATAGGCATTTTAACGTCTCTGAAAAATATATAGTTAGCGTATATACTAACAAATGGACATAGTCCTTGTCAATAGCTTTTTATTAAAATTTATAAAATTATACTTATAATTATACAAGCCGATTCCACTTATGTGAAATCGGCTTATTTATGCAAACTT
>JAAZHD010000386.1 GCA_012510895.1 Clostridiales bacterium | reverse complement strand
TCCAATTACTCATGGCTTGGTAGGGCTTGCTGCCGGAAATTTCAGCGGCAGCAGCGGAGTTTTAACAAATCCTATGGCATTAGCTTGTTTTATTGGCTCAATAATTCCTGATGGAGATATTATTATGCAATACCGTGGAGATTTTTCATATCTAAAAAACCATCGCGGTGCAAGTCACTCCTTTTTAGGTGCAGGGATTCTGTCGGTAGTTATTGCCTTGTTAGTTCACCTTTTATTCCCAGGCAGCAATTATTGGAAGATATTGATGTGGACATATATTGGCTGCCTAACCCATATATGTTTGGATCTTTTTAACTCATATGGAGCAAAAATATTCTGGCCTTTTTGTGATAAAAGGATTGGGAATGGACTATTGCTTTCTATAGACCCTTTTTTAATTACAACAACCTTTTTCGTTTATTGGTTTAATAAAACTAATATGTTTTATTCAGGATTAAGTATAGGCGCTTTTCTTATTTACTTGCTCTTTCGACTTCATCGAAAAATAAATACTAGTTCTTTCATTATGAAAGTTATAGACTTTCCGGTCAAACGTCTGGTGTTACTTCCTTCAATGAAAGGGTTTTTCAGTTGGGATTTTATCGCGTATGGAGAACGAAAGATTCTATCCGGAAAGGTTAGTATGATATGTAGGAAAATTGTTTATCGGGATCGTATGGTACAAACTGAAGACTGGATTAGGAATTTGGTCATGAAAACGGAAATGGGACAGTTTTTTCAGGACTTTACAAAAGAATATCATATTTCCTATGAGAAAACAGAAAATGGCAAAGGTAAAGCAATAATGACAGATCTTCGTTATTATGTTAATGACAGATATATGCATCATGCAACGGTCCATTTTGATAACAAGTTTAATCCCATTGAAGAGATATTTCATCCTTATAATATGAGCAGAAATATCAAGGTGACAGTATGATTAAAAACTAGATTATTAACCTTCATTTGAAACTAATGATCAATTTTTCCGTCTATCTTATATATGAAAGGGGGAAATTGATTTGAAAAAATGCAAGTTTAAAAAATTATTGGAAGAATATACAGATAACCGGTTAGATCCCCCAGCGGCAATTCAGGTAGAGAACCATCTTGATCATTGTTGTACCTGCAGGCAGGAGGTTTATGAGTTGACTGTTATCAAGCAAATTGTCAGAGGCTTACCTGAAGAAACCCCTCCTACCAAACTTCACGATAGAATTATTTATCAAGTTAAAAATAAGATTTGGCAGGATAATATGCTGGTCCGGGTAAGGAGAGGTGCTGTTTTCTTTGCAATAATACTGCTGGCTTTGTTATTAAGCCAAAATGTGACCTCCAAGATACCTGTTAAATTATTAGACGAATCAGAGATAGCTTCATTAGATCATATTAATGAAGAAGCGAAGAGTAAGGAATCAGAAACTGTAAAAAATTCATCATCAAATTATGATGGGTACGATACAGACAGGTCAACTGGTCATCCCCTGGCATCTATTAAAGATAATGTACAGAACGACGCCGATACACAAGAAATAGCCAAAAGAGCCGGAAAATTTGTAGAAGAAAAGTATATCATAATAAGTATTTTTATTGGAACGATTCTAATGGCGATTGCATTTATACTAAGATTCTGGAAAAGAAAAAAGTGAGGCTGTGCTTCACTTTTAATATATATACTCTGACATGTACTTTGTAATTTGTAATTTCAGTTATTGAAAAATATGTAAAAAATGTATCTGCTAATGTATTGTTAAATCACTTCATTGTCATACTATAATAATTATGATAAAGTCAATGTATGTAGATGAATCATATAGGAATAAGGTGAAAAAATGAAAAGAACGATTATGGCAATAGATGGAAATAGTCTGTTGCATAGAGCTTTTTATGCGATTCCGATTTTGTCAAATAGAGAAGGTGTGTTTACAAATGCAGTGTATGGTTTTCTGAACATGTTTTTAAAAATATTGCAAGATTATAATCCTTATTCTGTGGCAGTTGCATTTGATAAAGAGACTCCTACGTTTCGTCACTTGGTATATAAAGAATATAAGGGAACTCGTCAGAAAGCTCCGGAGGAACTGTTGCCGCAGTTTGATTTAACTCGAAAAGTTCTGACTGCCATGAATATACCTATTTATGAAGCAGATGGTTATGAGGCAGATGATATATTAGGTACAATTTCTTATGTCTGTGGGAATTCAGGACAGAAGGTTGTTTTGGTAACAGGAGACAGAGATGCTTTACAGCTGGTATCTAAAAACACTGAAGTACTTATGACCAAAAAGGGTATTTCTGTTATTGATACATATGATTTGAATGCAATTGTGCAGGAATATGGATTAACACCAGACCAACTCATTGATATGAAAGGCCTGATGGGGGACAATTCCGATAATATTCCCGGCGTACCTGGCATAGGTCCTAAAACTGCTATTAAGCTATTAAAAGAATATAATACTTTAGAAAATATCTTAAGCAACGTTGATAATATCAAAAGTAAAAAAATAAAGGAGAATCTGATTATTTATCGTCAACATGCGCTTCTGAGCAGAGATCTGGCTACTATTCGTTGTGATGCTCCCATCGATTGCTCTTTACTTACAAAGCCTGTAAAGATTGCTAATACTCCATTGTTAAAGCAGATGTTAGCGGAGTTAGAGTTGCATACAATTTTAGACAGGTTAGGCTTTTCACAATTAAATACATTAGAAAAAGAGAAGTCAAACGAAAGAAATAAAACTATAATAGAAATCCAGCATATGAATGACTTGAGAATGATGATGAAGGAGCTTATGACTCAGAAAGAAGCAGCTTTTTTATTTCATTTTGATGAAATAAGCATAGCCTGGACGACTGACAAGGTATATCGAATCCGCCTGAAAGATAATTTAATTGGAGAAGGGTTAAAACAAGAAGAGGTTTGTGAAGCTCTCCGTCCCTTTATTGAAAATAAGAATATTTATAAAGTTGGAAATGATTCCAAGCAATTATTGCATTGGTTAGATA
>JAAZHD010000385.1 GCA_012510895.1 Clostridiales bacterium | reverse complement strand
TTATATTATCCTATTCATAGTTTTCAATAAACTTATATTATCATTTTCCCGCAACTATATGTAGCATGGCTAAAAAGAGCCGGCAGGAAACAATGAAAAACAATAGATACAGACAAGAAATAATGCCTCTAATATGCCTTTCCACCAATGGTTGCGTAATGTGTTTACAAATAAATGAGATTAATTATACCTCGTAAGATTTGAATACATATATGAATAAAAAAAGCCCTTCTTTATAAAAGGGTCTCACTTTATTGATATGTTTTATAAAAATTTTTCCTTTACATGCTCAGATATCGTTTTTTATCGAGAAATGGCGCCATTAGGCTGATTGCTTTTATGCCGTCTTTTTGAAACGCTTTTCATTTAATCTTATCCTTGAGCATTGCAACTGCACGCTTTGTTAGATTTTCAGCATCCTGCTCAGTCAGCCGATATTCGCTTAGAGTTTGAGCAGTTGGTTTCGGTTCAGGAGGCAGAAGGTCTGTTATGTGAGGGTCTATAACTGCTGCCGCTTCAATGCCCGCTTTTCGTTTGAGTGTATCGGCCAGGCCGGAATTATTATTCATGCCTCCGCCGCTTATCGAAACAAATGCATATTTTTGCGGATGTTTTCTTAATTGCTTAAAATACTGCCGCAGCGGAAATGTAGGCTGCCCCATCCATACAGGCGCAACAAAAATAATAAAATCATATGATGACATTACCTGCGGTTCGGGATATGTCTGCGGTGTCCTTCCGAAAATAAGATCTGCCGCTATTGTGCCGAATGTGCGTTTCTTCGGTTCAGATATGCTGATATGTTCCAATTTAAGTTCCTCGGCAATGCGCTTTGCCAAAGCTTCGTTATTGCTGGTAAGTGAATAGGACATAACTAACGTTTTCATATGCTTCACTCCTTTTTGTTTTCGGGCGACTCTCTGTCCATACTTTTAATACACGATACAGAATATTATACCAGTAAAATTTCATCTATATATGCATCTGCGTCAATTTTACGATAAGATAAGACTATGCTCCAGTCAAAACAGTTGAACGAAATAGCTGAAAAAATGTTGTTGTAATCATGATAAGCTCTTTATTACAGGCTGATCCAATTTGCTTATCTTGTATTTATATTTATAACCCTTGCGTTCAGCTTGGACCAGACAATTTTCTGCGTGCTGTAAATGCCGTAATAGCCGGACAGCATATAGCTTATTGCACAAGCCAGTGCAAAAAATTCTACTCCCTGACCGCTGAAAACCTCTATGGCAAGTATAAGTGAAGCAACCGGGCAGTTAACCACTCCGCAGAACATCGCTATCATCCCGATTGCTGCCGAAAAGCCATTATTAAGCCCCAGGATGCCTCCGGCAATACATCCGAAGGTTGCGCCGATAAAGAAAGTCGGAACAATTTCTCCTCCTTTGTAGCCGGATTCAATGGTAACCGCAGTAAATATAATTTTCAGTATAAAGGCATATGCAACAGCTTGTCCTCGTATTGCTCTTTTAATTACATCCATGCCGGCTCCATTATAGTCCCTTGTGCCGCAGGCCAGGGTAAGGATTATTATAAAGACTCCGCCTGCCGCAATTCTTATGTATTCATTCTTGAACAGTCTTTTAAGAAGTTTCCCTGTTTCCTTCATGGTGATACAGAATACTATGCTGAGTACTGCGCATAAAGCGGCCAGTGTCCCTGCCATGACCATGTTTAAAACGGACATATCAGGTACAGTTTTGAGAATAAACTGTACAGGCTGGGCTCCAAACCTGCCTGAAATGCCGGAAGCAGTAAAAGCTGCAACCATGCAAGGTATGAAGCTCGAATAATGCATTATTCCAATGCTGGAAACCTCCATTGCGAAGATGGCTGCAGTAATCGGGGTTCCAAAAAGCGCAGCAAATAGGGCGCTCATTCCGCACATGATTACGATCTTCATATCATTTTTATCAAGCTTAAAAAGCCTTCCAATCAGGGAGCCTATGCTTCCTCCCAGCTGAAGCGCCGCCCCTTCCCTGCCTGCAGAACCTCCAAAAAGATGGGTTAAAACTGTGCTCACAAAAATAACCGGTGCCACAGATGCCGGGACTATGCTGTTTGTATGTATAGACTCAAGCACATGGTCGGTACCCTTCCCTTGCATGCGGGAAAGCTTGTACAATGCTGCTATGATTATGCCTCCAATCGGAAGAAGCCATAGTGTAAAGCTGTTTTCCGCCCTGAACTCTGCCGCCCTTTCTACACAAATGTGGAACAGCAATCCTGCTGCTCCTCCTGTTCCGCCTATTAAAGCTGATATTATAACCCACTTGATAAATGCTGTTATGAACTTTTCCGCTATAGCTGCTTTATCTTTCAGGCTGTTCACAAGTAAGACTCCCTTATGCCATTCCTTCAATAGCAGGCTTAATACTTTTTATTTAAATGCACTACATAATTATATAACATTTTTTATGTTGGAGCATTATTTTCCCTTTATTATTTCTTGCTGATTTTTGGGACTGCCTTATAGTATCCCTCATGTTATTCAGTTTATTTATCTCTTTCTCAGTTCAGCCATAGCTGCATAATGCAAAACATTGAACTCATTTGGCGCAATACATTCCAGCATATCTATATGCTCTTTCTCCCACTTATTTATATCATCCTCCGACAAAGATGCTCCAATACATCTGCAGGCTTTTATTCTTCCGTTCCAGCTTTCTTTAGTAAAGGGTATATATAAGTCAAATTCTTCACGATAAGTTAATTCAAAATAATCACTATAACAT
>JAAZHD010000384.1 GCA_012510895.1 Clostridiales bacterium | reverse complement strand
TTCGTTTGTGCTGTCAAGAGTGAATGCACAAGCCCCTTTATGTGATCAGAAGTCGAAAATGCTCTGCCTGCATTTCTTTCTTCGATCGAAGATAATACAAATGAATTATATTGCGGACACTTCCGCTTTAGGAAACTACGGATTTTGAAGAGGTAATGTACATCCTTCTTCTCTTTATTACCCCATACATATTCCTGGTTATACTTCTCGGCTATTAGGTCGCACAGTTTAGCTAAATATGTAAGGTTGCACTGATATACCACTTCAGGAGATGGGCATACAATTACCTTGGGATCATCTTTATGTTCTTCAAAAAAGAGAATTGCTGCTAGCAACCCATCACGAATAGGCAGAAGTTCCTTATATGATTCATCGCTATGGTATTCAAGAAATCCTTGCGGGCTAACCATCATTGCATTTTACCTCCATGTTAGTTACTATAGCAATTTATTTCAGCCAGATCATCACCATGTTGTCGATGCCTATATCGGATATGTCGCAGAGGACGTTTCCCTTTAAATAGATCTTAAAGTCCAAAGCATCCAAGGTGCAATACGCAACTTATTGACACCCACTTTTCGACTTTCTTCTCTTATGTAATGCATGCAGGAATAAGTACCGCAAAATGGTGCATATCCTATTACAGAGAGACGACCCAATATTTTCTTTCTACACCGAAACTTCCGCGTTCATTTGCAATAAAACCCAATGTTTCACAATAATCTCTATAAGCTTTATCGAGATCGGAATTCGTTTCGGGCTTCATTCCCAAAACTACAGAAATAGCAGCATTGGTAACCCTTCCGTCTCTACGATTGTTGTTTTGATGAGCATTCATACTGTTCCCAAAGTAGCCAATAAATCTACTTGGATAGAATTTGTATGTACCATTTTCCGGAAGCGCCACAAAGCAAATTCCTCTTTTTATTAGATTTAATGCAAAGCTATATTCCGGATCCGTTTTTCCATTCAAGTATTTATCCAATAGTTGCATGTTTGCCTTTAATTCATTAATATTTGTAATCGTCCTCATACCAATTAACTTCCCATGCACGACCTTTTTATTTTTCATGGCAACCCCCACCTTAAATACAACACTCTAGCTATTCGGTATCTGGTACCGCAATCAATGAATGGTTTTCATAACATCATCCAGCAATGGCCTAAAGGCATTTATCAATGCGGCCATATTGCTTGCAAGCCAGTCAATAATCTCGTCCCAGTGTTCTTCATTTTTCAGACCATAATCGTGATACTCGATACAAATTTTATATGCCCTTTTTCCCGGAAGGTCTTGCCAAACGAGAGTTTTCGAGAAAGAGGGATCAATATTATGTTCTTTTGCTCTCAGCTTTTCATATATTTCTGTATTCCGTTGTTCATCACCTGTATCGATATATATTTCTGCCCGGGCGCCGCTCATTAGGATAATCGAATTGAACGTGATCCCGGTGTGTCCACTCGCTCCTGTGACCCAGTTATCTTTTGCAGGCGAAACATTATTGTACATGCCTGTTTTGGCCCTTAAGACAGGCAATGCTTTTTCCCAGAAGCTATAATATGTTCTATTCCGTGTGGCTTCCTCTTTTGATGAAATCGTTTCCTCCTGCTTCTTAGCCGTCAAACGAATCTGATAGTCACCGATGTCTTGCATTGGAATTATTTGCTCTGC
>JAAZHD010000383.1 GCA_012510895.1 Clostridiales bacterium | reverse complement strand
TGCATCTATTTCGTCCATGGCTAAAATATCCTTATAATTCCCCGTACCAACAGGAGTATTGCCTGCCAATTCTTCCACACGCTTAACCGCTCTTTGCTGCCTGTCTTCATATTTATCGCAAACAGCTGCTATCTCGACACCTTTAACCTCAAGAATCGTAGAAAGCAGGCCATAGCCGCGGCCGCCCAATCCTATAACGCAGACTTTCAGTTGTTTTTCCATTAAAATCTCCTCCAGCTTGTCCTTGATTTATGAATCTAATTATATATCATTTTTACCGTTTAAAGTACAGAAAGATAATGCAGTTATCCTAATATAGGTTTATCTATCAACTCAACCGTTAAGCTTTCAGAACCTTCCTGTTCAAATACTATTATTGTATTTCTGCCTTTCTTCAGCAGAGGCGCCGGTATATAGAGGGTTTTTGCCGGACCTGCTTCCCAATATCTGCCCAGATTGAATCCGTTTAAGAATACATTCCCCTTCTTCCAGCCTTCCATGAGCAGAAAGGTATCTGCCGGTTTATCAACATCAAAACCAGCGCTGAAAAATCCCGGGAAGCTGGCATAAGAGCAGCTTTCTTTAAATTCCAGGCCGGACAGGTCCTCCATTGGCAGTGGATAGATGGTCCAGTCAAAGAGGAACTGGGTGCCGAGCCAGACCCCTTCCGTGATGCCTTTATAATCCTTAAAATAAGGACCATAATTTATTTTCCCATGTTTTCCACAAGGATATCCAGCTGAGCACCCCTTTCCGGAATATCCAAAATCAAAGGTTCCTTTTGATCCCTTTTCATTATTCCCTTAAATTCGCCGTCCAGGAAAATCAGGGCACGGTCATGGATATCATATATCATAAGCCTGTTTTCCTTTCTGGGACCAGTCACCTGACTGCGATAAAGAATAAACCCGTAATTCTGTCCCAGTTTTTCCATAGGCTCCGGGCAGGTACGCTTCACCGGCTGAGACAGCTTGTCCAGGGAATCAAAAAGGCCGGCATGCTTATCAAGTCTGATCCTGCCAAAGGATTTTTTAGGAATGGGTTCCGGTAATATATCGTCATCTGCTTCTGCATATTTTTTTATTACATTACGAATATGATGATACTTCTTGGTTAAATCACCCGACTCGCTGACAGGGCAGTCATAGTCATAACTGGTAACCGTAGGCGATAATCCATCAGACTTATAGTTTGCTCCGTTCATAAAGCCGAAATTTGTACCGCCGTGAAACATATAAAAGTTAACAGATGCACCCATCTTAAGCATTCTGTCCAGAACATCCGCCACCTCTTTGCCGTCTCGTGTGTGATGGGGGCCTCCCCAGTGATCAAACCAGCCGTTCCAGAATTCCATGCATACCGGGGGCTTATCCGGCTGATACTCCAAAAGTTTTTCGAAGCCTTCTTCCGGCCGGGAACCGAAGTTTACGGTCTTGAAAATGTCAGGAAGTGTACCGCCCTGAAGCATTTCATCAGTGGGGCCGTCGGAGGTAAAGAGAAGCACGTCAATTCCCCTTTTAATCATGCCTTCCTTCAAATAATTCAAATATTTCTTGTCATTGCCGTAGCTTCCGTATTCATTTTCCACCTGCATCGCGATTATAGGCCCGCCCTTGGTGCATTGGAGCGGATTTAGTCTGGGCAATAATTCATCAAAATAGCGGTCAACCTTTTCCAGAAAGGTTTTATCATAACAGCGCAGGCGGATATTCGGGTCTTCAAGCAGCCAGGCAGGCAGGCCGCCGAACTCCCATTCAGAGCAGATATAAGGGCCTGGACGAACAATGACATGCAGCCCCAGCTCACCTGCTGTTTCTATAAACCTGACTATATCGGCCAATCCTTCAAAATTAAACTTTCCCGGTCGGGGCTCATGAAGGTTCCAGGGCACATAGGTTTCCACCGTATTAAGGCCGCAGGCGGCAAAGGTCTTCTTTGATTTCAGGCTGCAATGCTTTGGGTGTATGATCCAGCATGTTCCTTGAAAAATGGGTTTGACATCGTTGCCAGGTTGCTCCTTGAAAATGTCTCTTGACTGCATTGACAAGCCCCTTGTGGTTGCCGGATGTTATTAAGCGAACGTCTTTTAAGCCCCTTTCCTTTAGGGATGCGAAGAATTCCCCCCAACTGCTTTCAGTTTCTGTGTTAGCCACCTGAAAGCCAATAATTTCGCGATAACCTTCTTCGTTGACACCTACGGCGATGAGTAGTCCTCTTGACTG
>JAAZHD010000382.1 GCA_012510895.1 Clostridiales bacterium | reverse complement strand
CAATGCAAGAGTAAAAAGATAAAACTTGAATAGGTTTTATAATGTAAGGGTGAAAACGGGGGATAAATTAATATGCTTGAAATAATAAAAGCGATTTTTTGGGGAATTGTTGAAGGAATTACCGAATGGTTGCCAATTAGCAGTACAGGTCATATGATTCTGTTAGATGAGATCATTCAGCTTAACGTAACAGATAGCTTTAAGGAAATGTTCTTGGTTGTTATTCAATTGGGTGCAATCATGGCGGTAGTGCTTTTATATTTCAAAAGACTGAACCCGTTTTCACTCCAAAAAACAAAACAAGAGAAAAAAGACACCTTATCTGTATGGGCTAAGGTGTTTGTTGGAGTATTGCCAGCTGCTGTACTTGGTTTTCTATTTGATGACTGGTTGGATCAGCATTTGTATAATTATATTACAGTAGCAATCACACTTATATTATACGGGATCCTATTTATCGTTGTTGAAAAAAGAAATAAAAACAGGATTACAGAGATCCATTCCATAAAAGATCTTTCATTTAAAAAAGCCTTTCAAATAGGTATCTTCCAGGTGCTTTCTCTCATTCCAGGTACTTCCCGTTCTGGTGCAACAATACTAGGCGCCGTTTTATTAGGTACTTCTCGTCCTGTTGCTGCAGAGTACTCTTTTTTCTTATCCATACCTGTTATGTTTGGAGCAAGTGTACTTAAGTTAGCGAAGTTTGGATTTGCCTTTACAAAGATGGAAGTTGCTATTTTATTGATTGGTATGGTGGTTGCATTTTTAGTTTCGGTAGTTGCCATAAAATTCCTGATTGGCTACATTAAAAGAAATGACTTTAAGGTTTTTGGCTGGTATCGGATAATTCTAGGGTTAATAGTGATTACTTACTTCCTGGTTAAGATATAAAATATATGTAGTAATTATACAAACATGCTGAGAAGAAAATCCGTCTTTTATTCATAACTAAAGAAGGATTTTATAAACAAATCATAGAAAATATAAATCAGGGTGTTAATAGAATGAAAGAAATCCATAGGACTAATTGCAATCAGTTTCACTGCAATCATTTGCATTCCAGAGCATGTATCACTAAGGTTCCAATATTTAACCACTTGAGTGATAAACAATTGGATGAAATTATAGGTACTGTTACATCAGCATACTTTAAAAAAGGAGAATTGATTTATAAGCCTGGTGAACAATCCGATTCTCTTAATATAGTTAGAAGCGGGAGAATCAAAATATATCGTTTATCAGAATCCGGAAAAGAACAGCTTTATCGTATTCTGTATCCAGGTGATTATACTGGAGAATTGGCTTTGTTTCGTCAATCGTTGCATGAATCATTTGCTGAAGCAATGGTAGATACTGAAATATGCCTGATAAACCGAAATAATCTGCAGGCATTTTTATTAAAATATCCTACTATAGCTTTGCATATTTTGTCTGAGTTTTCCAATCGATTGGATCAGACAGAAAAACAAGCTGTTTGGGTAGCTACGGAGCAGGTGGAAACACGTATTGCTATGTATTTGATAGAGTGTTTTGAAAAACAAAAAAATCTGAATATAGTTTTACCAATGACAAGGAAAGATTTGGCTTCTTATCTCGGAACTACTCCTGAAACGATCAGCCGGAAATTGGCAGAGCTGGAAACTCAAAAACTTTTAAAACAAATAAGAAGCAAGATAATACAAATATTGGATTTGGAAGGGTTGCGGGCTTTATAATCAGAAATATATTTTTAAATAAACACCCTGACCTTAAATTTATTTTGACAGCGAGGACATTTAACAGTGTGCTTACCTTTTTTGCGAGACAGTCTTAATACTGTTTTACATTGCGGGCATCTTCGAAATCGATGAGTTCGTATTTCACGAAATATGCGTAAAATCAGTTTACTTTTCGAATTAATAGGACCCCAGTAATTGAGAAAAACTTGATTTTCTTTTTGTCTAGCGTGGAAATTTTTAGAAAAAGAACGAAAAAAGAACAAGAATACTATAGTCCATATCAAAATATATATAAT
>JAAZHD010000381.1 GCA_012510895.1 Clostridiales bacterium | reverse complement strand
TAATCCCTGTCCCGTTTCATCAGGGCATGTGCACGCAGAGCCTGATTAATATGATGAGCAAGCTCGGCATTTTCGGGATCAGCCAGGTTTTCCACTGAAAAATACTGCTCCGCCTTGGCAACCCCTTCTTCCGTCAGATTGACGGTCCGGGCTTTTTCATCCACCTCAAAATCTAATTCTTTTTTAAGGCGGGGAATAAACCTGTCCACACGGAAATACAAATCAGTTGACTTATCTCCGGCACCGGAAATAATAAGGGGAGTACGGGCTTCATCGATAAGAATGGAGTCCACCTCGTCAATGATGGCATAGTTCAGCTCCCGCTGCGCCATGTCTTCTTTGTAAATCACCATGTTGTCCCGAAGATAATCAAAGCCAAACTCATTATTGGTTCCATAAGTAATATCGGCCATGTAGCTTTCACGCCGCTCTTTGGCTTTAAGGCCGTGGACAATAAGCCCCACTGAAAGGCCCAGGAAACGATAAATCTTACCCATCCATTCACTGTCCCTGCGGGCAAGATAGTCATTAACGGTTACAATATGAACGCCCTTGCCTGTAAGAGCATTTAAATAAGCCGGCAGGGTTGCTGCCAGTGTTTTACCTTCCCCGGTTTTCATTTCTGCAATCCGACCCTGGTGAAGTACGATACCGCCCAGTATCTGCACTTTAAAATGACGCATGCCCAGAACCCGTACTGATGCTTCACGCACAACAGCAAAGGCCTCCGGCAGAAGTTCGTCCAGAGTTTCTCCTGCCTGATAGCGTTTCCTAAATTCCTCCGTTTTTTCCCGGAGCTCCCTGTTGCTTAGAGCCTTTATTGGCGGTTCAAGAGCTACTACATGCTCTACCGTTTTCATAAGTCGTTTGATTTCTCTGTCGTTGCTGTCGCCTAACAGTCTTCTGAATAAGCCTGCCATCATACTTCACCCCGGTTTTGTTTTATGCCACTAAACTATTCTAACACGTAAGGCCGGCCGTTACAAGAATTCCAAAAAAAAGAGGAGCAATTGCTCCCCCTGCTTTTTACTAAAATTTTCCTTTAAGCTCTTTATATGCGAGGAATTTCTCTTCGTATATTTTGTTATTCTCTTTATTGGGCAGGTATCTCTTTTGTATGCCGCCGACCATACGCTGCTGGGCTTCCTTTAAATCTTTGAATACACCCGAACCGATTCCGGCACACAGGGCTGCTCCCAGGTTTCCTGTTTCATGGGTTTTGGGTATAACAACCGGCATGCCTGTTATATCCGAAATAATCTGACACCATACAGAGCTTTTGGCTCCGCCGCCGAAAACGCATATCTCACCAACCCTGCGTGCACTCCCGCTGATCCGCTTATGAGCTGAAATGCGCTGTTTTATCTCATAACCTACACCTTCCAGCACGGAACGTATGATATCTCCCTGGGTTGTTTCCAGCCCTATGCCGGCAAAGAAACCTTTATTATACAGCGAGCTTCCCCTGTATAGGTCGGGATAAGTAAATACCCCGTTGGAACCTGCAGGTGCCTTATCGGCCAGCTCATCCATCTCTACATAAGACATCTGGGAAAAGAAAGTGTTTCTTACCCATTTGAGTGCAGCTCCTGCCGTGCCGATGGAGTTTTCAAGAATCCAGCTTTGGCGGTCAAATCCATGGCAGGCAACAGCCATACTGTCATCCACAATATGCTCAGGTGCTATTGAACAGATAGCGCTTGCAGTTCCCAGGGAAACAGTTATTATACTGTTGTCAATGCCTGCGCCTATGGCTGCAGCCTTCTGATCCTGCAGCCCCATTACTACCTTGGTTTTCGGCGACAGCCCAAGTTCATCCGCAACTTCCGGCAATACCGTGCCTACCACATCACCAAAGCAGTATATCTCCGGAAATTTGTCCAAATCTATATCGTATTTCCGGAAAAATTCAGGAATCCATTTCCTTTCAGCCGTATCATAGCAAAGTGTACCGCTGGCCATGGAATAATCCGTTGCATAGCTGCCGGAAAAACGATACAGCAAAAAGTCCAGCCCCATTAAGAATTTATGAGTTTTTTCATAAATTTCAGGACGGTGTTTTTTCAGCCACATGACCTGTGGAAAGACAAGGGAAGAAATCTGCCTTCCGGTACGGGAAAAAATCTCATAATTGTCGTAATCGGCCTTTATCTGCGCAGCTTCTTCTGTTGCACGGGTATCATACCAGCTGATAGCATTCATCAGTGTGTTGCCGGATTTGTCTACGGGAACGAATGATATACCCTGTGAGCTGGCAGATAAACCTAATACTTTTCTTCCATCAATATCGGCTTCTTTTATTGCTGTTTTTATGGCTGTTTTTACATTTTCCCACCATTCATTTGCATCCTGCTCGATGCCCTCAGGTGTGAAAATAAGATCATATTCAATATAGTGTTCACCCAGAATGTTTCCGTCCAAATCAAAAACCATGCTTTTGCAGCCCGTGGTTCCTAAATCGACACCTAGTAAATACATATATTATTCCCTCTTTAATAATCGTAATATAAAGGTCATCCTAAGCGAACGGAAAGAACTCTGCTTTATAATACTTTTCCGCTGCTCAGGATGACAGCTTGTCTGCAGCTTAAGTAATATCAGTCAAAGAATTTCTGTGTGCTGCTGACTGAATCTTTATGATTAGTAACCTACGGTTTCCATAATTTCAATGGGCTGTGCTATGCTGGGAGAAATGTAGATTGTGCATGGCAATACCTGATATATGGATCCGGGTACCATTGGTGTTACCGGTCCGTGGGTGATTAAACGGGAAGTCATGCGCTGCCATGAGGAGAATGTTCCCATGGTGGTTATTCCATGACCCTCAATTCTTCTTTTAGCATGGAGTACATCTCTGGGACCAATGGTAGCTGCCTTGGGCGGAACATTTCCTACATTACCGGAGCAGCCAAAAACACCATGCAGCGAATTCTGGGCAATTGTCAATGGATGCAGTGAAATAACCTTAGCAGGCTGCTGCAGATATTCTTCAATAGAATTAACCTCTGTGTATTCCGGAACGGGATCTATAAAAGCAATATGTCCGGCCCATCCGGGACCTGAAGTAAACAGATCAATACCGCCGTCTGTTTTTTCGTCAATCAGATCGGAGTAGTAACTGATGTTTTCCGTTGTGGGGTAGAGAATGTTCTCAGGAAGCGGCCGTAGATCTGGATCAATTTTTTCTATGAAGTACTTCATGAAAGAATATGTAAGACCGGATCTGTATGTCAGAGGCGCAACATTGCCGTCCTCATCTGCCCATTCATCCATTGTGATAAATACGCAGTTTCTGCAGCTGACGCGATGAGTATTAATCATTTCAGCCAAAGCCATGTGTGTGTGAGGGTTCGGATTTCCGAAAATAGTGGAAAACTTCTTGTTCTGCTCATCAGATTCCTTTATGCCCAGGAATTTTTCCATCAGCACTACAGCACCAAAGTTTTGCAGAATTTTAATTCTAACCTCAGGATTTGGATGCTGTTCAATCTCCTCAGGTGTCATCTTAGCTAATCTTTCTAAAAGCTCTCTATCCTTTATGGGACAGAAATCAGCAGGCTTAAAATTAAAATCACTCATTACTAGACCTCCCTAATTGGTATATTTAACATTAGTTTATCATGAATAAATAAAATAGCAAGTATTTTGGAATTGCATCTAATTATCCTGATTTCACCAATAATAGTAATTACACATAAAAAAGAGGAGTGCTTCTCCTCTTTTTTAAATATGACGATCTTCTTATACTAATGAGCCTTATTCGTAAGTCGGCTCAATCAAACCGTATTTATTGTCTTTTCTTTTATACACAACATTAATCTCATCTGTTTCTGCATTGGAAAATACAAAGAAGCTGTGACCGAGTAAATCCATCTGCATGAGGGCTTCCTCCACTGACATAGGCTTAACCGGAAAACGTTTGGTTCGCACTATTTTAAGTTCTTCCACCTCTTCTACTTCATCGGCATGTTTTTCGCTGAACTCCATCTTGTTATCTGCGAAGGCTCCTTTGCGAAGTTTACGTGCGAGCTTTGTGCGAAACTTGTGAATCTGGCGCTCCAGCTTGTCAAGAACCAGGTCGATGGATGCATACATATCGTCAGTAGATTCTTCCGCCCTGATCAGAACGCCGTTGAATGGGATGGTAACCTCTACAATGTGTCGGTTTTTTTCAACAGACATGGTTACCTGTGCTTCCGTTCCCGAATCAAAATACCTCTCAAGTTTGCCAACCTTCTTGTTAACCTGATTTCTCAGCGCATCGCTGATCTCCACGTTTTTCCCGCTAATTTTAATTCTCATTCGGTTAGCTCCTTTCCCATATCCTTAAATTATTGTATTCAGGCATACAAGCCTCTCATACCTATTCAGCCGGATATGGCTTGTATTTACTTATTAAATTATTACCCTTGTCCGAATGCTTTTAAACATTATTCAGAAAAAAACTCCTGTCAGTCAACGGGAAAAAACTTAATTTTGTTTATTTCATCATGTTCATTAAACTCTTCCGGTGTCAGAACATCATGCATAATAACCTGCCATTTATAGTTTGACTGCTTGAAGTGTACAATTGAATACAAGAAGTTCTGGCTGTCATCATACTGCAGATACATGACGGCTGTACCATCATCCATATTGTATACCCGCTCACTTATGGACAGCTGATATCGTTTTTTTTCATAACCGGCCTTTGTTATCTCCTCATCAGATACCACTGCCATCTCATCGCTTTTTAAATTTTCAGCTTCCATCTCTTTTTCATAACCAGCCGTATCCAGGCTCCCGTCCAGCCGCCGGGCAAATACCATTCCGGCCCTTTCAGCCGCCAGGGGCAGCTGATAGCCGATGGTAAAGCGGTAGTGACCATACACAGCAGCTATCATAACAACCGTAACCAGTATAAAGGATATTATTCGGCCGGCAGGATACTTTTTCATGTCATTTTTATAACTTATATAGGTTTTCACATTGTATACAAGCCATGGCAAAAACAGAAATATGCCAATCATGATATAAACAATTTTTGCTGCTTTCAAATCAAGTTACCTCCCTACAAAACCTTGCTCAAAAAGGACTTGGTCCGCGGATTCCGGGGATTGCCGAAAAGCTCTTCAGGAGTGTTCTCTTCTGCTATAATTCCTTCATCCATAAACAGAATCCTGTCACCTACTTCCCTGGCAAAGCCCATCTCATGGGTTACAACTACCATGGTCATGCCTTCCATCACCAGCTGTTTCATAGCATTTAATACTTCTCCCACCATTTCCGGATCAAGGGCAGAGGTGGGCTCGTCAAACAGCATGATCTCAGGATCCATAGCCAGAGCCCTGGCTATAGCAACCCTTTGCTTCTGACCTCCGGATAATTTGTTGGGATATTCATAGTCCTTGTCAGGAAGGCCGACCTTCCGAAGCAGTTGTACAGCCTTTTCAGCGGCTTCCTCCTTAGACATGCCCTTAAGCTTAATAGGTGCCAGGGTGATGTTTTCCATTACTGTCATATGGGGAAAGAGATTAAACTGCTGAAAAACCATTCCCACCTTTTGGCGCAGTTTATTGATATCTTTTTTCTGTTCAGTTAAGGATACCCCGTCTATATAGACTTCTCCTTTGGTAGGCTCCTCCAGCAAATTCAGGCAGCGCAGAAAGGTGCTTTTTCCCGAGCCGCTGGGACCTATAACGCAAACTACTTCCCCTTTGTGAATTTCGTTATTTATGCCCCTTAACACCTGCAGTTTGCCGAAAGACTTGTGTAAATCAACTACTTTAATCACTCTTATGCAGCCCCCTTTCCAGTTTGCCCAGAGCCATGGTTAAGAGAAAGGTAACATAAAGATAAATAATCGCTATAACCAGGTAAGGCGTATAGTTTGAAAATGTACGGCCGCGCACAATTTCTGCGCCCCGCATCAGGTCCTCCAGGCCTATAAAACCGGCTATGGCAGTTTCTTTCCATAATGAAATAACTTCATTTCCCATGCCGGGCAAAATATTCTTTATAGCCTGAGGTATAATGATATAATACATGGACTGACCATACGAAAATCCAACTGAACGCGCTGCTTCCATCTGACCCTTGTCCACTGCCTGAATGCCTGCCCGGATCAGCTCCGCCACATAGGCACCGCTGTTAATACCGAAGGCAATGGAGGCTACCACAACCCTGTCAAGCCCGGTAGTTGCAAAGACAGCGAAATAAATGATCAATAATTGAACAACTACCGGCGTGCCTCTGGTGATATCAACATACTTTTCTGCAATAATGCTCAGAATTTTGTTGTTTGTAAGACGCGCAAGTGCAACAATCATTCCTATAATACCGCCTATCAGGGCTGCAGAGATCGTTAATTGAACAGATACTCCAAAACCGTTTACAAAATAAAGATACCGATTCTCCCGGATAAGGTTAAAAAAAATCTCGTCCGACAGTTCGGAGATCATTTTCATCATAACTTCCACATACCTCATCTCCTACCGAAAATATAGCATAAAATATAACATAATACCGGATTAATAACAATAATCATATAAAGACATACAGAAAGCCAGCATGATTTC
>JAAZHD010000380.1 GCA_012510895.1 Clostridiales bacterium | reverse complement strand
GGATAAAGACAAGTCTGAGCTTGTAATTGATCTGGACAGCAAAAGAATATTAAGGGCGCCGGATGAAAAGACAAGGCTGAAGGAACTGAGCCTTGGCAAAACATCTTTGTCCATGATAATAGAGCTTAACACGCAGCCGGATTGGGGCGGCGCATCATATGAATTTCTTTCCTGGATTGGGAAAGACGGTCTTCTCCAGGAATTGAAGAGGGAAAGTGAGGGAAGAACAACAGGCCGGGAACAGGCTTATGTGGAATATTATTATAAATACAGCTTTTTGAAACCATTAAAAAGTCCGTTACGGTTTAAGATAAGTGATTATCCGAATAAGATTGAAAAGCAGTTTGAGGTAATTATACTGCCCTAGTGCTACAGCGTTAAGCAGGCGGTTATTTTATCTGTTTCTTATATGGGACAGGCGTTTGATCTTTATATTGCTCATCATCAGTATGGCAAGTATACAAATCAGAATGTATATGGGTATTATGGAAAAAGTACGCTTATTATAAGCAAAATAATGTATGATCAGATTGGTAATTATCAGAATCAAACCTGCTGCCGTAATTGGAAGGCCAAGAAAATGATTCGAAAAGTCACCCGTATTAAATCTGGCAAGTCTGAAAGCCGCTGCCAGACTGTATAAAGCAAAACAAATATATGTAATATAACCCGTTTCTCTGAAGCTGCTGTGGGTTAGCAGTATTGCTATGGGTGCAAGCCCGAAGGAGACGAAATCCGCAAAAGAATCCAGCTGCTTTCCTAATGCTGATTCCACATTATAGGTTCTTGCGATCTTCCCGTCGAATGCATCAAAAATGACAGCAATCAATATCATAAAGCAAGACTCGAGGCGGTATGCTTCTCCCTTTTGACAAAAAACAATGAAGAGAACTAAAATTCCAGACAGCATGCTTATTATAGTTATTAAATTGGGCACATACCGAATAAATCTATTGCCCCTCATATGCTTTCTTCCTTCCATGCGTAAAAACTTTCCATAAAAAAACAATCAGAACGCTTATCAATACAACAAACCAAAAAGTTACAAACCTAAAAATCAGACTTATGGCCAGAGCCTCCTCTATAGCCAGCCCGTTAATCAACAGCAAGCCGCTCATAATACTATCAAAGGTCCCCAGACCGCCGGGCAGCAGCGGTATCATAGCGGCAAAATAGGATACAAAAGTTATGGCGAATAAAACCAAAGGATTGACTGAGGCATAATGGGATACCAAAATAAACAGCTTTAGCGGGAAGAGTGCCCATATCCCCAATGACAGCAGCAGTTGCTGAATCCACCGGCCCGGATGCCTGCTGATTAGTTTGGTGTCCCTGGTAAAGCCCTGCATCCATCTTTTCACTCCTTTGCCTATATTTCCGTTATGATTCATTTTTTGAACCAATATATTTAATCTTTCCGTGAAAAACAGAAGAGAAAGGAAGAATAAGGCCAAAACTGCTGAAATCACAATCAGTACAGCCCTGGTTGTGTCTGATTCCAGAAAGCTGATTTCTTTGGACAAGGTTAATAGTGCAATGAAATTTAGCAGAACCAATGAAAATACACTTACTGATTTTTGAATAGCAACTAAGGATGTAGATTGATTGGCACTATATTTCAAAATTCGTTTAAACTGTATGATGCGGACTACTTCACCGCCGACTTTTTCGCCGGGGGTAACGGCATCGGTCAGTGTGCCGTAAGCGTTTATAACGAAAAGCTGCAAGAAAGATGTTTTCAGATTCAAATTTCTGCTAAGCAGATACCATTGTAAATTCAGGGCCATTTGAGTAACCAGCTGCAGGGATAGGAGAAGGGCTGCAAGAGGCAGCGGCACTTCCCTTAAGTGCAGCCAAATCAGTCTGAAATCCGTATTGGCCAAGATATAAACAATCATGCCAAGTGCCGGCAAAACAAGAATATACCGAAGCACTTTGAAGACGGTCTTTTTTGAGAAAGCTGCCTTCATGACAGATTACCCACAGGATTTTTATTGACTATGCATACGGATGTATAGTCTACATTTGACAGAAAGCTGTGCTTTATGCATTTTACAAAATCTTTTTCCCGGTCTGACATTTTACAATACAGTTTTTCGATACCTTTTCTCGGGTTGCGGATAAGTATGCGAGTGCCGTGATCAGCTTTTTTCATAATTTCATTTAAGACAGACTCTTTAGGAGTGAGCTGCATGGCCAGGTGTATGACCGTATATCCATGACAGCAAATATCCCTGCCGTCTCCATATATGATTTTAACTCTGTCCAGTCCCAACCTGTTGACAAATGTCCTGGATTTTTCAACACAATTGATATTGTTATCGACGACCGTAATAAAAGCATTTGTATATTTGTTGAGCAGAATTGCTGTATAAGGACAAATGCCTCCTCCTATGCACAGCACCCGATCATTTTCATTAATTTCAGCCAGTTTTACTTCCCTTTTTATCAATAGCCGGTAATAAACAGACACAAAGCAATATACCAGTCTGCTTCTTGTCGCTGACAGTTCGATCAGCCGGGTAAGCTTTGTAATCCACAAGTTGGTATGCCCCCTTAGAAGATCATCAGCAGCAATTGGCCCAGGTGATTTAAAATGCCTCCCAGGGTCAGAGCTGTGAAGACAGTTCCTGCAACAATAGATAAAGCTACTCTGAAATTAAATTCCTTAGCCAGGATTCCGAAGACAGACAGGCAAGGGACATATACCAGGGAAACAACAGCTCCGACATACATCTGAAGTCCTGACAGATTCAAGGCCAGCAGGGGAGCAACGGACATTTCCCGGCGTATGATGCCTAAGATTAATGACATGGAAGCCTCCGGAGGAAGACCCAGCCATCCGGAAACCAAGGGTTTGAGCAAGTTGCTGATTCCGGCCAATAAACCTGTCTCTGCCAATATAGCAGCAAAGACAACAGCAAGGAGCATCGGCCCTTCAGCTTCCACCAGGAACTGTTTTACCCGCACAAAGAATTTCTTGAAATAAGCCTTGCGCTCAGGTATCAGAAGATTAGGTATCTCGATGACAAGCGGGTCAACTTTCCCTTTAAGCATTCTCCCGGTAATTTTGGCTATAGTTGCAAAAACAAGGGCACCTGTCAGGAATACAGCCAGAACCAGCCAGTAAGAATAATCGGCTAACAGAGATATCAAGGCTCCTGTTTGCGAGATGCAGGGAACAGAAAAACATACAATTGTGGATACGATCAATCTTTCTTTTCTTGTGGTGGCTGTTCTTGTCCCAATAATAGCTGGAACGGCACAGCCGAATCCAAGCATGATATTAATAAGGCTGCCGCCCTGAACTCCAAGTTTTCGCATTATATTATCAAATAAAACTGCCATCCTGGGCAGAATGCCGCTGTCCTCCAGGAAAGAAAACACCAGTTGAAAAAGTATTACATAGGGCATGACCAATGCCAGGATCCATTCAAAACTGATTCTGAAAATTCCATACTGGCCGATTAAAACATTATACAGAACCTCGGGCATGGAAATCCGGGAGAACAGGCTCTCGAACAAGGGTACAATGCCCTTATTAACCAATGGCAGCAAAAGTACGGCTCTTAATCCTTTTCCTGCTCCTACAACCACGCCTAAACTGATTAGCAGAATAATTACGGAAAGGAGAATACCAGGCCAGGGACGTATTAAAGCATCGCCAAATTTGTCCAGCCTGCTGGGTTCAGCATTGGTGTCCTTTACGCAAACAGAAACGATCTCTCTTGCCCTCTCCCAGTAGCTTAGAATTGCAGTTCCTTTGGGACAGCCGCTGCATCCTGCACAGCCGGTGCAGCCTTTTGCCTGGGAATTGTTATTGCTTCCTTCAGCCAAAACCTCTTCCAGTTTTTGTTTCAGTTCTTTTAATCCCTGGTTTTTTACTGCCACAGTCGGAATAATGGGTATTCCCAATTGCTGTTCCAGAAGTTTGACATTGATTTCCTTGCCTTGCCTTTTTGCCACATCTGACAGATTTAATGCTGCAACCATTGGAATATTATAATCCAAAACTTCCAGAGCCAGCTTGATGCTGCCTTCCAGGTCGGCTGCATTTAGTACAAAAAGAATGGCTTTTGGATGGCTTGACAAGAATCTTATGGCTACGTCCTCTGCTTCAGACGTAGCGCTGAGAGAATAAGTGCCCGGCACGTCTATCAGGGTATAATCAGTTTCCTTTATCCGAAGAGTGCCTTTCATAAATGAAACTGTCGTTCCCGCGTAGTTTGAACTTACAACATGTATATTGGTAAAAGCAGAAAAAAACACACTCTTGCCTACATTGGGAGACCCCATTAAGAGTATTTTATTATCCGCTTCTAAAATCCCTTTATCTTCTAATATTTCATGGCAAGACAAATTAGTTAGCCCCTTTCACTTGAATTTTTTCTGCTATGTCCTTTCCAATGGCTATTTTGCGAGTGGACAGGGAAATTGAGACCGGTCCGCCGAACCTGTAAACATAGTCTTTTTTAATTCTTGCTCCTTTGAAAATGCCTATGCTGGAAAGAAGCTTAATATCAGGGGCTTCCGTTACAATATATTCTTTTCCTTTTTCAACGCTGTAAAGATCCTTGCTCATAGCCCATTACTCCTTGTATGTTTTTTCTTTTGTTTTTTATTTCTTTCAAACCTTCTTGTTGCCTGGTGTCTTCAGCAGTATAAAACTTAAATATATTGCTGGTTAGTCTTAACTAACTGGCATCAGTATAGCATGAAGAATTTTGTCAGTCAATGGGTTTTAAGAATATTTCGTTTCATTTGTCTTAGCAGTGTTATCTATATTTTTTATGTTTAACTTCATTTTTAAACTTGAGGGAGCAAGACAATTTCATGGAAAACAAATAAAAAGGATATAACACAAATGTATACTATATATTAAATAATTCAGGTAGGTAATATAAAAGGAAAGAATCTATGGTATACTAAATATGTAATGTTATCTAAAAAGGAGTTTTTAGGAATTGAAAATCTATGAATCAGCGGAAAACTATCTTGAGACGATTCTGATTTTAAAAAAGAAAAACAATGCAGTACGCTCCATTGATATTGTAAATGAGCTTGAATATACGAAGCCCAGCGTCAGTGTTGCCATGAAAAATCTTCGGGAGAACGGATATATAGAAATGGATGATGATGGATATATTAAACTTACTGACAAGGGTTTGAAGATTGCTGAAAAAATATATGAACGGCATAAATTCCTGTCTGATTGGCTCATAAAGCTGGGTGTTGATGAAAACACCGCCATAGAGGATGCATGCAGAATGGAGCATGTTATCAGTTCTGAAACCTTTGAAGCCATTAAAGAATTTGTCAGGAGGGAAAAGGCAGACTCATAAATAAGGATTATCAGGTTTGATTCATTTGGTAAACAGGAATATTTTCTGACAAAGGCAATAGACATGATTAATGGATAAACCTTCGGGTAAAATTGGAGGCTGCAGTTTTGTCAGATCAAATGAATCAACCAGAAATCAGAATTAAGATAAACATTAAGCATGTGTTTTTGCTGTTTTCCTTTGTAGTGATAATAATCAGCATTATCATTATGCATTTTGTGATCAGGCTGGCATTTAACCGGTTAAGTGAAATCCTGGTTTTTTTCGACATGATATTTTGATCATGCAATTAATATTGAATAAAGATGTACACGAATGGTCTAATCTATATATAAACCAAAGAAGAAACGGAGGATGTCTGGTGAGCTCAGTGGTAT
>JAAZHD010000379.1 GCA_012510895.1 Clostridiales bacterium | reverse complement strand
TGAATTTCTTTGGTTATCAAAGGTTGGTTTCCCTCTGATGTAGTCAAGCTGACAGGTTGAGTATTAATCTCACTTTGTACAACTTTGCGAATACCACCATTGCTATCGTGCTCTTCAGTTTCAATATTGGATTCTACAATATTCATGGCAGGTACTAATTCTGTTCCTGCACGGTAAGTTATCATGACTTCTACTTTTCCTGCGCCTTTTATTGACGAAAGCACTTCTTTTAGGCGATATTCGGGATTCACTTTATCATCATTTAGTGTATCAAACGATGAATCAGTGTTATTATTTGCCACACTGCTTGTTTCCTGAATTTTCTGTTTGGGATGAAACCAATTGCCGAACAAACCTACTATTATTGCTATGGCTAAAATAAAGATAAAATACTCTATGTTATTGATTTTTTTCAGCTTGTCAAAAAATTTTTTGAAAGCAATATCTTTTTTCAATGCTCTTTTCCTCCTTCTTCTATGATCTTAAGTTTTCCAATATTTGTCTTTAAATAATAACTAGCATTTATCTTTCATTTGTTTAGATTAGCGCCCATTTACAGTAACTATGTCAGTATCAATTTCGTACAAATTAGATACCAACTGTTTAATTTCCATTACTTCATCTTCACTCAATGTTTTATTACTATTTGGATGCTTGTTATATGAATTGTTTCTTGTATCAATGACTATTGGATTAATAAGAGTTTTTTCATCCTTAACATAACAATTTATATCTATTTTATAAATATTAGAGAAATCTATCTTTCCGTTCTTTTTACTAAACATAATAGTAATTTTCGGGCTGATTATGCCTTTTCTTTGCTCTAATTCTAATGCTAATTTTTTCTCTAACTTTTCACGTAACAATCTTTCCAACTCTTTTTCTTTGTTTACTTTTCCCTGTAATTCATGTATCGAAAGGACTTGCTTCTGATGATTCGCAGTGTTTTTAATAACCCGAATATCAAGATTCGGTATTTCTCTTACTAATAACAGTAAAGGTTGTAAAATTAGAATCAGAATTAACAACCCAAATATAAAACCAGTATATTTACGAAAGTTTCCATCAGGCAGAACCATATCTACTAAAGCAGCTAGTATTGCGATTACTGCAAGATTAGATATCCAGTGACTGACAAGTTCTTTCATTATAAATTCACCTCATAATTAAACTTGTATTTCCTGTACCTATTATTAGTGTTATAGTTAAGAAGAACATTAATGCAATCCCAATAACTGTAATACTTATGACGATAAGTACGTTTGCTATTCCGTTTAGAGCCTTCGTTATTCTTTCATCCGTTATTGGTTCCAGCAAGGCACCTGCAAATTTGTATAGGAAGAGAAGAGAAGTAATCTTTATTGCCGGTGCTAGGCAAAGTAGAGTAATGGTAATTAACCCGGCTGCACCAACAGCGTTTTTTATCAATAAAGAACAACCAATTATTACATCTAAAGATTGAGAGAAAACTTTTCCAATAATAGGTACGAAAGTATCAACTGCAAATTTAGCAGCTCTAATAGAAACACCATCAAATACTGAAGTAATAGCTCCTTGTATAGTCAATACTCCTATAAATATAGTAAAAACCAATGTAAGGATCCATGCACACAAATTATTTAATAATTTACCTAATTTATGTATTTGTATTCGCTTACTAATATGATTCACCAGAGTAACAACAGCAGATAAAGCAGTAAGAGGGAATACAATATTAGCAAGCACTGAACCTACAGTACTTATTAATACAGCAATTGCTGGTTGCATTACAGAAACACTGCTAAGATGTCCTACTGAGGTAAGAAGTCCCATTAGAACTGGAAAAAGAAATAGCATAAAATCGAACATTCTTTCTATACCCGTTCTGCTAACAGATAAT
>JAAZHD010000378.1 GCA_012510895.1 Clostridiales bacterium | reverse complement strand
GAGCGGGTTGGAAAGAACGGTAGGGTTTATACTATGTATAAATTAAGATCCATGTATGAAAACGCAGAGGAAAACGGTGCACAGTGGGCTGAGGAAGATGATCCCAGGGTTACGAAAGTAGGAAAATTTATAAGAAGAACCAGGCTTGATGAACTACCGCAGCTTTTTAATGTTTTAAAAGGGGACATGAGTTTAGTGGGACCAAGGCCTGAAAGACCCATTTTTACTTACCAGTTCAACGAACAGATACCGGGGTTTATAAACAGGTTACAGGTTAAACCTGGGTTAACTGGTTGGGCACAGGTCAACGGTGGATATAAGCTGACACCTGCTGAAAAACTTGAATATGATCTGTATTATATTGAAAACCGCACTATATGGCTTGATATTAAAATTATGCTTAAGACAATAATGGTTGTGTTAACGGGCAAAGGAGCATGGTAGATGCCAGAAATATTAATTAGAGGGATTATTTATGGTTTATGAGATTTATGATTTAAAAAATGCTACAAAGGAAGAGATAAAATCATTACAGAAAAAATCTCTAGAAATCCTACTTTATTTCAAAGATTTTTGTGAAAAACATAATCTGCTGTTTTATCTCTGTGGTGGATGTTGTATTGGGGCAATACGTAATAAAGGGTTTATTCCTTGGGACGATGATATTGATGTATTCATGCCACGGGAAGATTTTGAAAAACTTGCAGTTTTATGGTCCAAATATGCGGATACGGACAGATATTCATTTTGTCGTACAAATAAAGAAGTTAATTATCACCATGCTGCTGCATCAATAAGAGACAACAATACAACCTTTATTATGAGGCATAGCAAAGATGATGATATAAATCATGGACTAATCCTTGATATAATCCCTTTAGATGGTTGTCCTGATTCTAAAATTAAAAGACTAAAGCAAATGTTTTTTGCCATGGCATTTTCATTATTTAATGCACAAAGGCTGCCGGACAATCAAGGAAAATTTTTAAGAATACTGTCCAAAATTCTTCTATCAATATTTCGTTCAAAAAATCTCAGGTATTTTATATGGAAATATTCCGAAAAACAAATGACGAAGTATAAGATAAAGGATTGCAAATATATAACGGAACTGGTTACTGGATTTAGATACATGAAAAACAAATATCCGAAACATATATTTGAAAAAGCTGTCTATAAAGAATTTGAAGGTTATGAAATGCCTGTACCGGTAGGCTATGACACGTATTTAAAGATGGCATTTGGCGATTATATGAAATTGCCACCGGAAGAACAGCGTAGGCCAAAGCACGATACGGTATATATTAACCTGAAAGAAAGTTACAAAAAATTTAAAGGTATATATTATTGCGTTGCTCAAAAAGACGGGGGAAAAAGATGATTGAAGATGTAACGGTAGGACAATACAGCAAGGTAAATATCCGTGATTTGCAAATGAAATCTCTTGAAATTTTACTATATTTCAAAGATTTTTGTGAAAAGCATAATTTACGATTCTATTTATGTTATGGTTCATGCCTAGGAGCAATAAGGCATCGAGGATTCATACCTTGGGATGACGATATTGATGTGCTAATGTTCCGAGAAGACTATGAAAAACTAGGTGAATTATGGAATAAATACGCAGATACAGAACGCTATGAATATTGCCGTACAAATAAAGATAAATCTTATGAAACGATGATTACTCAAATAGCAGATAATAACACAACGTTTATAAAGAGCAATTTAGCAGATTTCGATATCAATCATGGTATAAAGCTTGAAATCTTCCCCTTAGATGCTTCTCCTAATTCAAAATTGAAAAGAAAAATGCAGATAATATGGGCTTTAGCTTTTTGTCTTTTTAATAGACAGCAGGCCCCGCTGAACAAGGGCAAAATTGCTAGAGTTATAGGCCAAATTTTGCTTTGGTTTTTTCGTACACCTGGAATAAGATATAAGATCTGGCGCTTTGCAGAAAAACAAATGACTAAGTATCCACTTACAGATGATACTAAGTATTTGACAAAATTATGCACTACTTTCAAATATTTAAAAATTCAATATCCTAAAGAAATTTTTGATGGTGTAGTATACAAGGAGTTTGAAGGGTATAAAATGCCTGTGCCAGTTGGTTATGATATGTATCTGAAACTAATATATGGAGATTATATGCAACTGCCGCCCGAAAGCGAAAGGATACCTGCACATGAAGCTGCATTTGTTGATCCAGATAACAGCTATAGAAAATATCGTGGAATATACTATTGTACAAAAAATAGAAGTAATTCGTGAGGATGTGGTAATTGTATGATTTTTGGAGCTATTTTAGCAGGTGGGGTAGGTTCAAGAATGAATATAGCTGATGTTCCTAAGCAATTTCTGCCGCTTGGGAATAAACCTATTGTAATACACACATTAGAAAAATTTATGCTTTGTACCAGTTTTGATAAAGTATATGTTGGTGTTCATCCAAGCTGGATTTCTCATATGGAGGATTTGATTGATAAATACATTAATAGTAAAGCAGAAAAAGTATGTATTGTTCCGGGTGGAGAGGATAGAAATTCAACCATATTTAACATCGTAAAATCAATTGAAGAAGATTATGGAGAGAATGAAGAGGATATAATAGTGACACATGATGCTGTCAGACCATTCGTTACATTGAGGATTATAAATGATAACATAGATGCAGCATTGAAATACGGTGCCTGTGATACGGTGATACCTGCAACAGATACCATAGTTGAATCAAAGAATGGTATCAGCATTACTAACATTCCTATTCGCAGTCATATGTATCAGGGACAAACCCCACAAAGTTTTAAAATTGCTAAACTTAAAAAGGCATATTATGATTTGTCTGATGAAGAAAAGGATATCCTGACAGATGCCTGTAATATTTTGGTCAAAAGAAAAATGTACGTACATTTGGTAATGGGTGATGCTGCAAATATGAAGATAACAACGGTTAATGATTATAAAGTAGCACAGGCCATGGTGGGAGGAATGGCTATTGATTAACTATGTTTATCAACTTGTCAGCCCCAAGCTTATTTCCGTTAAACATGAAGTTCTTGATACAAAGGAAATGGTGCTTATAAGACCGGAATATATGTCTATTTGTCAAGCCGACCAACGGTATTATCAAGGTATGCGAAGTGGAAAAGTAATGAAAGAAAAGCTTCCGATGGCCTTAATTCATGAGTGTTGTGGAACAGTGGTCTTTGATGACACAAATACATTCAAAGAGGGTCAAAGGGTTGTGATGATACCCAATCATTCTTCAACGAAAAATGATGTAATTTATGAAAACTATGCAAAAGATTCTTTTTTTCTTTCCAGTGGTCACGACGGTTTTATGCGTGAATTAGTCAATCTTTTACCGGATAGAGTAGTGCAGTTTGAAAATATAGAATTACCCATAGCAGCTATTACCGAATTTGTAAGTGTGGGTGTACATGCAATTACCAGGTTTGATTTGGCTGCACATTCAAATAGGGGGATCATTGGTATTTGGGGTGATGGCAGTCTGGCATATATAGTAGCATCTTTATTAAAGGAGCTTCAGACGGAATCGGAAATTATTGTAGTAGGAAAAAACATAAACAAGCTTTCCCATTTTTCCTTTGTTGATAAAACCTATTTAGCAGATTACTTACCATCCGATTTTGAAGTTGATCATGCTTTTGAATGCGTAGGTGGTGAGGGTAGTTATTTCGCTATTGATGATATTATTAGATATATTAACCCTCAGGGTACGGTAATGTTACTAGGTGTTTCAGAAAACAAAGTACCTATATACACTAGAGATATATTGGAAAAGGGGTTAAGCTTTATTGGATGCAGTCGTTCAGGTAGAACTGATTTTCAGAAAGCTGTTGAATTGCTGGGAAACAAAAAACTCCAGAACAGACTTTCTACTATTATATTTGAAGATAAACCTGTATCAAGCATAACGGATATCCATAGAGTATTTCAAGCGGATTTATCTATACCGTTTAAAACAGTTTTTAGATGGAATTTATGATTTTTTGTTCAATACTAACATGCAAAGAAGCAGAAAAAAAGTATATATTTAGCTTTAAGCTAAAGGAGGTACGGAACTATCAACGTATTAGATTTTGTAAAACAGCTTAAAAATAATGGAATTAATTTTTACACGGGAGTACCTGATTCTCAATTAAAGCCACTATGTAATTATTTAGTTGCAGCTTATGGAGCTTCCGGCTCTTATGGGGATTCTAACAACCATATTATTGCGGCAAACGAAGGAAATGCCGTGGCTATAGCAGCCGGGTATTATCTCTCTACCGGTAGGATTCCATGCGTTTATCTTCAAAATAGTGGACTTGGTAATATTATCAATCCGGTTGCTTCTCTGTTGAATGAAAAAGTTTATGGAATCCCCTGTGTATTTGTCATTGGATGGCGTGGTGAGCCTGGTACAAAGGATGAGCCGCAACATACTTTTCAAGGAGAAGTAACATTAAAACTTCTTGAGGTTATGGATATAGCTTACATGGTGATTGATAAGACTACAACTGAAAAAGATTTAGAAGATAAGTTAGCTGAGTTTATGACCTTTCTGCGTTCTGGTAAGAGTGTGGCATTTGTGGTTAGGAAGGGTGCGCTATTTTATGACGAAAAAGTTAAATATAATAATGAAAATACAATGCGGCGGGAGGATGTTATACGACGCATTACAAATATAGCTGAGGGGGATGTAATCGTATCAACTACCGGGAAAACATCCAGGGAGCTTTTTGAAATCAGGGAGCAGAAAGGACAATCCCATAAATATGATTTCCTAACAGTCGGTTCTATGGGACACAGCTCTTCCATTGCTTTAGGTATTGCACTTAACAAACCCAATACAAGGGTATGGTGTATTGATGGTGATGGCGCTGTATTGATGCAT
>JAAZHD010000377.1 GCA_012510895.1 Clostridiales bacterium | reverse complement strand
CAACGTAGCTCAGCCGGTAGAGCGACGCACTCGTAATGCGTAGGTCGTGGGTTCGAGTCCCATCGTTGGCTCCAATAGCAACTGCCCCGCAAGTGTGTGCGGGGCAGTTGTTTTTATGTTTATAAGGATTTATAGTATTTTTCAATTCTCTCCGCTATTAATCTCCTTCTTATATCCAGGAATTTATCATATTCTTCAATACCCATGTCAAATAGTTCTTCAGGAATACAGTTTTCCCTTAGATTATTTATAAGGTCGTCTTCATCAATTATGTTCCCGTATTTTGTAACCTTGCTCTCACATTGCTTTCTCATCTCGTCCATGTAATCTTTCGGCGGCTTGTTGCCAATCTGTATATTTATCTCGGACTGCATTATAACATAGTTAGCTACTTGATTGTACCTTCCTCTGTTTAATCCGTTTTTCTTTAGATAATCCCTGGGAAAAACATGATGGACGTCTCCTTTGTGCAGGATTAAATCCTTCACCGATATATCCTTCGATAAAAATCCTCTATAATTACCTTTAATTAAGGCGGCCAGAAATACATTAAAAATCGGGCTGCTCTTAACCGATGTTTCAAGCCTTTGAACAAGTTCAAACTGCCAGAAAGCGTCAGACAAGTTGGCGTTTTCAATATCCTTTAAATATTCGAATACCCCCTTTGTACTAATATTCTTAATATCATAGTCAAACATTGTTTCAGCCGAACCCGAATACCTGCTCGTTAGAATTGACATCACAAACCATTTTTTCACGGCATTGTTTATCTCTTCGGGCCTGTATTTCCCTTTCATTTTCAAGTACAATGCATACGCAAAGTTCAAAGCATTCTGTGAGCCTATTAAATCCGAGCTAACGAAACCTGCAGATTTAATTATCATAATAAAACTCTTGAAGTTATTTTCATTCATAAAACGTAATGTACTTTTTGATAGCCTTTCAAATGATTCCCTTGCAATATCTTCTTCGTAGGTTCTTGTTTCAAAATTCCTGCCCGACAGTAGGCTTACAAGGTCTGCCAGCTTTCCCCTTTCAAATTCACTCGTGAATGACACCCTTAGCAAATCGGTATATGAAGGGTCATACAAGTCATCGTTTTCATTCTTTAACCAGCTCATCTTGCTGAAATACTCTGTACGAGTAAAATCCTCGTCGCCTTCCTTAAGGATGTCATAAAACTGCGGTTCCACCGCCAAGTGACAGAAATAATCAATAGCTTTCCTGAGCACATTTCCATTGTAAGTTTCATTTGCAGCAATTTTGGACATGGGGAAATCCGCCTGGCTGAGCGGTACGCCTTGGGAGTTAATTCGAATAAATATCTCGGTTACCGTTTCAATATCAAGGTCATGGTTTAATTCAATAATCCCTATCTGTTTTTGCTTTATTTCTTTCAGGTTTACGAAAGATTTCTAAATCTCTTCCTCGTCAGCTTCTGTGTTTTTGTCACAGTGATTTTTTATCACTTTCATGATGCTTGGAGCTTTCGTCACTTCAGAAATGTCAGGTATCCACTGGACATCCTTTG
>JAAZHD010000376.1 GCA_012510895.1 Clostridiales bacterium | reverse complement strand
CTTTCTAATCCATTCAATGTATTTTTTGGATTCTAGTTGGATTGAATAGCCTTCCTTTTCAACTATTGTTTTTTTTGTTTGACGATTTTTTAATTTGGTTTGCAATATTTTTTCTGCCCAAGCATTACTATCTTCAATTGGTAAATATTCTATTAAGTCTGTAATCGCAGTTTCTTTCGTTATTTTATCAGAAGCAAATGTAATCAAGCCAGTAGACTGGGCTTCTATTAAAGTTATTCCAAAACCTTCATTCTTAGATGGTAATAAAAAAATATCAGCTGCATTCATCAGTTCTGCTACATCGTTTCTTACGCCTAAAAATATCACTTTGTTGTTTAAACCTTTCATTTGTACAATGTTCCTAACAGTTTTTTCAATTGCGCCATTTCCAACTAGAAGTAACACATAACTATCATCCTGTTTCGTAACAATCTCCATAATTTCTATCAAAAATAAATGATTTTTTTCGGCCGAGAAACGACCTACATGGAGCAGAACTTTTTTGTTTTCGACACTAAGCTTTTTTCGGTATCTCTCTCGAACCTCATGATTGTAAGTAAATTTATTAGTATCAATAGCATTTTTCATAATTATATTTTTCTCATTTGGTGACCATAATCTCCCATGCAACCATTTTCCTGCAGCAACACTGCAAGCAAAAAAATAGTTAGCACTAGATTGATTTAATAATCGAAATAGACTGTTCTTTATTCTTTCGTTAACACTTTCAACTTCTTTACAACCATGTGCATGGGAAATACGTACCGGTACTCTGTACTTTTTTGCAATATTTAAAGGAACAAAATTAGAAAAGTTTTGATGACAATGCACGATATCATATTTTCCATTTCTTATTATTTGTTCTATCTCTTGTTTGTTTTTTATAAAGGACTCTTTTTTAGGTGTAACATGAAAAACTTTTGCCCCCAAATCTTCTACTCTTTTTTCAAGAATACCAGTATTTTTACCATGAACTACAAAATCAAACTGTGCTACACTTTTGTCTAAATATAAATAATAATTATATAACATGCTCTCTACTCCCCCACCATCTAGTGAGGAAACAACATGTAATATTTTAATCATCGCTATCCCCTATACTTTCTGCAAACATTTTGTAAAACTCTGTTCTTCTTTTGTCAAGCTCTTTCTTATCAAAAGCTTTCGCTTTTTCAAAATTTCGTTTAGCCTCATTCAACATTTTTTCTTTTGTCATAGTTTTCAGTTTGACTATTAAATCATTTATATCTTTACGTTTAAACATAAATTCTGTTGAAACGAGTTCAGGTATCCCTCCTACATTTGATCCTATAACAGGGCACCCTCTACTCATTGCTTCTATTAAAGCTCTTGGTAGTCCTTCTGTTATGCTTGGTTGGACATATATATCTATATTATCTAGGTATTCAAAAACTTTTTCATGAGGAATAGAACCTACAAATTTCACTTTATTAGAAACTTTGTTTTTCTCTGCTACTGACTTTAAATAACCGATATCTCCACCACCAATTAAATGATACTCAAAATTAAATCCTTCTTTATTTAGCTTCGAAATTGCCTTAATGACATACTCTTGACCTTTATAGCGAACATTTGTGGCACCAATGGTACACAATACAACTCTTTCATGTTTTTTCATTTGTTCTATTTTGTTTAAACGTCGGTGCAATATATCGCTATCTAAAAATTTCAAAACCACATCCGGACAGGCAATAGTTTTTCCCTTACAAGGATAACGACGCTGTAAAAATTCACTTGTAACATATACAGCATAAGGTGCATCTTTTACTGATTTCTTCATTGCAAAATAACTTGGAAGAGCAATCAGTTTTCCCTTTAAGCTATGGTTCCACAAAGCGTCCCAAGCGCATCCCACAATTTCTACTAAATATGGTTTGTTGAACTTTTTAGCCAATTTAATAGCAACATTACCATTGCTACTTCGCAATCTAACCACAACACCATCACAATCTAAAATTGCTTTTTTAATTATTTTATTACGCATTTTATGTTTTCTCATGTCTAGGAAAGCCTGTATAGAAGCTTTTAAATCAGGCGTTTCTATAAATTTTATTTTTGTTTTATCAAAATAATTAAAATTACGCTGAGCAAAATCTACTTCATATATAATTTGCTCTTTTCGAGCAAGTACACTAAAATGGTCTGCAAACGAAAGGTATCTTTCCCATACTTCCATACTATAACTACCATCAGTATAATAATTGCCTTTTTTATCTTCCTTAATTTTTGTATCATGAACAAAAAGCAATTTCACTCCAACATCTCCTAAACGAATTAGTGTTATAAATTTTCCTTATACCATTTTATAGATTCCCTAATCCCATCTTCAAAACTCCATTCAGGATTATAACCCAATAAATCCCTTGCCTTTGAAATATCAGCATGAGAATGTTTTATATCTCCAAGTCTTTCCGGTCCAAAGATTGGTTCAATTTTTTTACCTAAAGCGTTACATAAATAATAATATAAATCTATAACACATATTTCTCCTCCATACGCAATATTGAAAGCT
>JAAZHD010000375.1 GCA_012510895.1 Clostridiales bacterium | reverse complement strand
GGCCAAGCAAAACAGATATGATATAGCAGACAAATCTTGCATGTACGCCTGATGATATTGATAGACTAAATGCTTTAAATCCCTCGGCATGGTACAAAAAAGTAACAGGTACAAAACAAAAAAGCCAAGAACCCAAAATAAAAGTTATAATAAAAGACATGAATACAAGAAGATGCTTTTCCGAAGGCCGTATTTCTCTAATTTTGTTTATCACTTTATTTGAACAGCAAAGTCCCATATAGTAAAAAGGAAAGAACACCAAGGTTCGTGATAAAGAATAAGCTCTGCCAATCCACCATAAAGCGCCTGAAAAACATCCAATTAAAATTATCACAATAACAACCGATATCCTGAATATTCCGGTCATTTTGGTGGATACATATCTCTTTATAAACAGAATAAATATTCCCATCCACTTCCAGCAAAAAAGGCTCAATAGGTACCAGAAATACCAATAAGGGGATCTCCAATCTCCAATTTCCCCTGTGGTAAGTAAATTTACCAAGAGCCACCCCAAATGCAACAAAAAATACTGCTCACCAATTTTCCAAACATAGTTAAGTTTTTTGTAACTATTTTTAGAGAAATAACCAGATATGAAAGCAAATAAGGGCATATGGACCATATAAATAACGGTGTATATAATATATAAAACATGATTAGCGTATATGTATTTTTCCATTAAGTGGCCCAGTATTACAAGGAAAATTAGAATAAATTTAAGATTGGAGAAATAGGGATCCCGCTCTTTAACTGCTTTTTCTCCTGTTGTTACGAAATATCCAATAGGTTCATAATACCCGCCGGTTTTCTCTGGAGGTTGATTATCAGACGAATCAGGTAATTGCTCCACCTTTCGCTTTCCTTCCCAAGCGTTTGATATTGGACCGTCTATTAAGGTTGTTTTTAATGTTTAAACGCAAAAATTCCATCTGTAAACAATTATAAACCTGCCTTACGCTTGTTTCAAGGAATTTCTTTATTACAACATGTTGAATTAAAAAAATTTCCACTTTTAATTCAAATTGGTATTGACAAATTGGTCTATAGGTTATAGACTAATACCATGAGGTCGATAAAATATAGACCAAGGAGGTATATCATGAAAAAATATAATCTTACAGAAAGTGAAGAAAAGTTCGCAAATATCATTTGGGCGAATGAACCTATCGCTTCTGGTGATCTGGTAAAGCTATCTGAAAAGGAAATGAACTGGAAAAAATCTACTACATATACAGTGCTGAAGAAATTATGTGAAAAAGGTATTTTCAAAAATGAGAATGCTGTTGTTTCATCATTAATCACTAAGAATGAATACTATGCAAAGAAAAGCATCCTTTTCGTTGAAGATACTTTTGGAGGGTCTTTACCTAGATTCTTAGCAGCATTTATGAGAGAAAAAAAATTAAGTAAAAAACAAGCAGAAGAGTTGAAAAGATTGATTGATGAGCACAAGGAGGTGTAGTAATGGGTAAGTTATTCATTTCTGTTTTGAATATGAGCATTACGGCAAGCTATGTGATCCTTATTGTAATCATTATCAGACTACTTCTTAAAAAAGCTCCAAAGGTTATCTCTTATGCCTTATGGAGCGTGGTTGCTTTTCGCCTTCTAATTCCATTTTCATTTGAAAGTGGCTTTAGTCTTATGCCGCGGAAAACGAATGTTGTTCCAATCTCCAATGAGATTATCTATCAGCAAAGTCTACAGATCGATAATGGTATAAGAGTACTCGACTCTATCACAAGTGAGCCGCTTCATGCACCACATACTGATGCCGGTATAAGTTCCTTGCAGATTTTTGTAGAATTTGGGGCACATATCTGGATGTTAGGCATAATAATATTGCTTGTTTACAGTTTCGTATCTATCCTTGTCTTAAAAAGACAGCTTAAAGATGCACAATTAATAGAAAAGAGCATTTTTGAAGCCAGGAATTTGCAAACACCATTTGTACTTGGACTAATAAGACCTAAGATATATTTACCGGCTGGACTAAACGATGATGAAAGGGATTATATTTTGCTGCATGAACAGATCCATATTCGCCGAAAAGATCATATCATTAAGATGTTAGCTTTTTTTGTATTGTGTATCCACTGGTTTAATCCTCTTGTATGGGTTGCGTATTTAATTATGAGTATAGATATGGAACTTTCCTGTGATGAAAGAGTACTGAAAGATATGAATGAAGAAATTAAAAAGCCTTATGCTAATTCATTGTTATCGCTTGCTACCGGAAGGCATATTTTAAACGGAAGTCCGATTGCTTTTGGCGAGGGCAATGTAAAAAGGAGAATTATAAATGTATTGAATTATAAAAAACCAGCTTTCTGGGTGACATTGGTCTCGGTATTATTGGCTGTTGTAATAGGAATAGGACTGTTAGCAAACCCACAAGATAAAGTTTATGAGAACAGTAATGGTGATAATGATTCCGGGGCAAGAATCCAGGCAGATACTACTAAATCCGGCAGTCAGGAGTCAGCGGGAAGGGTTGCGGCGGATATGGGAAACATTATTGAGAATTTTTCAGAAATAGATAATTATATAAAAGATTATACTCCTGATGTTTCATATGAGGAAGATCTGGAATTGGGTCAACGAGCCTATATTATTCATGGTACATATGACTTGAATGGTGATGGAGAAGCAGATGAAATAAATGCTGTATTAAAAGCTGATAATGAGGCTAGCTCCTTAATTGAGGTAAATGGTATGAAAGTGACATTAGAACTATACAATCCAACCGGTTTAATAAAAATTATTGATTTGGACAGCAGGGACAACTATACCGAAGTTGCTGTTTTTGATGATGGGCCAAGTGGGGATCCTACTATTACATTCTTGCGTTATGATGGTAGAAAGCTATATACCATAGGATCAATTGATCGATATGCATTAAT
>JAAZHD010000374.1 GCA_012510895.1 Clostridiales bacterium | reverse complement strand
GCTAAGGAGTGTGGTATACTTCTGTACAGGCTTGAAGAATTCGGAAAAGTGAGGTGAATAGTCGAGAAAGTCTGCTCGACGAATTTATGGTTAAGATTCTATGTACCAGCAGGGTAACAGACAATAATCGCTTATATATTTTGCAATCCTACATAGATGCTTTAAAAGCTGTAAATGCAGATGCATATATCTGCTCATATGGAAATGATACGGATGAGGCTGCCTCCATATTTGATGGTCTGTTAGTGACTGGCGGCGGCGATGTTAATCCGGATTTATATCGTGCAGCCCGGGAACCGGCAACTCATACTGAACCTGACTTTGTAGACTATACAGATATAGCGCTGATAAAATCATTTATAAAAGCAAATAAACCAATATTCGGTATCTGCCGCGGAATCCAAATTATCAATGTTGCTTTAGGTGGAACTCTAATTCAGGACTTAAATACCTGTGGAAAAGATATTATTGAAAACTATCACTATCAGAGTAAACAGATGCCAGCTGTTGAAACAGGCAGAACGGCTCATAATGCAATGTTCGCTCCAGGCTCACTGTTATATTCAATTTTTGGCTCCCAATACCCTGTAAACAGTTATCATCATCAGGCAGTTGACCAGGTTGCGGATGGACTTAATGTAACCTGCTATAGCGATGATGGTATTATTGAAGGATTTGAAGACTTAGCCCGCAATTTATTTGCTGTTCAATGGCATCCGGAACGCCTGATTCATGATAAAAAACATCTTGAATTATTCAGACGGTTTATTAATATGTGCAAATAAAAGGGGAAACTCGCATTTAGGACTGTCCCCCCATCACAAAATACGCCACTCATTTCCATCAATCCATCGTCCTATGTTCCTTCCAATTCTCCTGTTATTATGGCTGAATAGTCCGGTTGAGCGCGTTCATAGAATTCAAAGCTAAGGTCTTAAGCTTCTTGATAGAATCGCTTAACATTTTCCATACTGACAGGTATCCATTTCTCAGGGGGTTCCGGCGCAGCGTATTCGCAGGAATAGTAGCCTTCATACCCTGCTGCCTTTAAGAGTCGGAATATAGTTGTAAAAGGTACACTCCCGTGACCAAACACCGTATCACGAAGGAAATTACCCTGCTGAGTCATATACCAGCCTGGACCCGGATGGGATTCTCTGCCAGATTTCCAGAGATAATCCTTTAAATGAACATGTACAATCCTGGAGGTGAAACGACCGACAAACTGTTCAGGTTTTTCATCTACAAACATGATATTACCCAGATCTGCTACGACACCTATGTTTTTACGGTCCACTGCTTCAAGAAAGCGTGCAAAACGTTCTGCTCCGTTAAAACACATGCCCTGGTCTTCATACACGCAGGTTACACCCCGCTCAGATGCATAGTCGCATAACTCCCGAATGACAGATACTATAGCGGGCAGAAGGGTTTCAAAACTGTCCTCTCCTGTGCGCAGCGTCTCCAATTTCAAAGCGATGGTGTGGTGAAAATAGGGAGCACCCATGGCCCGGGCCATATTGATGTAGTGCTTTAAGGTGGCAACAGCATCTCTTTTATCTGGAACAGCCAGGTTAATGGCTGCTGAAAAGCAACTAACAGCAAGGTCCTTTTTTGCCGCGTACTCTGCAAATTTTTGAGCGTCTTCAATTGTCGCAAGGTCTTTTACAGGAAAAGGCTCTACGGAATCAAAACCTTGTCTCTTTGCAAGATCTACCAGATCCAATGTAGAAGCACCTTTTTCATATAAACTAATGTAACTCGCTAAAAATGCGCTGGTCTTCATTTAAATATCCACTCCTTTATGATTGGTGCTGCTTTATAGAGCAGTCTTTTCCTTCAAGCTTGCTTTTTCACTATATCTGCTTGCTTTCATTATTTATCAATACCTTCAAAAAGTAAAATATTTAAATCAGGAATTCAAAACAATGATATACTTACACAGGCTGGCAATGTCGCAAGTTATGCTGCGCTGTGACGATTATTTCTGCCTTGCTGATGATATTCTATCATGTTAATATGACAAAAGTAAATGGAGAACAAAATATGTAAAATGCAGTCCGGCCTGCATGGAAATGGTTTATAATATGCCAAAAGAATAGTACCCGGAAAGCTTTTGAAATAATAAGCAAAACCAGGGAATACAGTCTGAAAGCGAAAGGAGAATTACAATGAACACAATTAATATCAGAACATGGAACGTTGATTGGTTCAGAAATGGAAAAAGGACAGGTGAAGATTGGAAATACTGTATAGAAGATTGTGATATTAATGTTTATAACGGTATTGTACGGGAAATCAAGTCGTTTTTGGATAAAGAAAGTGCAGTTGTTTTTTTGCAGGAAGTGCCTTATCAGATAAAACAAGGCAGCCAATGGCTGGAATGCGATTATCACAAGAAATTATACGAAGATTTTCCAAGTGACAAATATGAGATAGCAGAGGATACTTCTTATGGAAAAAGATGCACTATTGCAATTTTCAAAAAAGGAGCATTTGTCAAAAACACTGGAATCTATAAGCCTTGTAAT
>JAAZHD010000373.1 GCA_012510895.1 Clostridiales bacterium | reverse complement strand
CCTTTATTGCAATTGGTTACTGCGGCTGCAGACGGCGCAATCGCTGCTTATTCAGCTCAGAAGTATATAATAGAAGAATTTGGCCAATAGAAGGAAGCAAAAATAAAAGAAACGAAGGTTATGCAATGAAATGATATAACCTTCGTTATGTAATATAGGGGGTTTATTACTATTATGTCCATCTTTTCAGAATTATATTTATGAAAAGATGGCATTTTTATTCACAAATTATCTCAATTTTATTGCTTACTCTTTCACAAGGAATAAAGCGTTTCAACTGTAAAAAACTATAAAAATTCTAAAAAATGAAGGATTATATACGCAATAATTCATTTATTCAAGCCCGCATGAGGTTTAAGCAAAAACAATTACAGCAAAATCAAAGGATTGTTAGTTATTTGACTATCATAGGACGATCGGAATAGAAATAAGTTTGCATAAAAAATAACTATTGTTGCAAATGCCTGTAAATTCTGTTATTATATCATTACAGGACAGATAGATGGAGAGGCAAAGAAATGCAGAAACAGTTAAGGAGGAGGCGAAAATAATGATTCGGGTAGTGTTTTATTGTTTCCTTGGTTTTATAATCGGCGCCATTACAACATGGTTTTTAAATCGTGATCAATCCTACCATGGGTTTATGGTAAGCCAGAGCAATTTGCAGGAAAACGAGTATGACCGAATCTATGCTGCGTGGGAATAACAGATTATGTTTAAAGGAAGTGGATTTTATTGAATGATATGCCGTCAAAAATAAAAACTGATTAAAAGGCCGCAGGCAATTATGATATGAATGTCTGCGGCCTTTTTTATCATAACTCTTTATTTATGAATCTTCATATATTTTTTCCGCTTCAGGATATTCCTTTCCAAAGGTTTCAACTTCAATTGAGCGGATGATAACGTCATCCAGCGGTTTGTCTGTTTTTGGATTAGTTCGCACCTTTGAAATATCTTCTACTATATCCATGCCGTCTATAACTTTTCCAAACACTGCATAATCTCCGTCCAGGTCTGGCAGCGCTCCCACGGTAATGAAAAACTGACTGCCGGCAGAATCATAGCTGAGCATGTTTCTCGCCATAGATATAACGCCTTTTTCATGCGTCAGTTTATTTTTAAATCCATTATTGGGAAACTCTCCTTTAATACTGTAACCCGGTCCGCCGGTTCCGTCGCCGAGAGGATCACCGCCTTGTATCACAAAGCCTGCAATAACACGGTGAAAGGTAAGTCCGTCATAGAAACCGCTGTTGGCCAGTTCTATAAAATTATATACTGTATTCGGTGCGTGCTCAGGGTATAGTTCAATTCTGACCTTGCCCCAGCCTTTGATATTTATAATGGCTATAGGGTTTTCTTCCGAACTTGCAGGTTTTTGGCGAATCAATCCGCATCCGGCTGAAAATATAAGGATAAAGACCAATAAGAGGCTTATGCTGCTTAGTTTACGATTCATTAATGATTTCCTCCGTTCATTGCAAGTTTTCCTTTTCTGCTGTAAAAAACAATCAGCTTGGTTTGTATAAAGTTTAACATAGAATCATTGGCCCTACAATATTATACAGCATTATACAGCCTGAATTGCCCGCCTTTTGGATATTTTTTCAAATGTATTAGACAAGCTGCATAAAGCTTTGTATAATATAATTGTAATCACTTTACGGGAGGTTTTGAAAGTGAGTTTTTTGGATATTGCAAGGAATAGATGCTCAGTCAGAAGCTATCTGCCCAAAGAAGTGGACGAGGAAATACTGCTTCAGGTACTGGAGGCAGCCAGAATTGCACCATCTGCAAGCAATGCTCAGCCCTGGCACATAACTGTGGTACAGGATGCGGAAATAAAAAATAAATTATTTGAAGCTTATCCAAGGGACTGGTTTGTAAAAGCGCCTGTAATACTGATATTCAGCGTAGACCGTGCGCTGTCATGGAAAAGCCGTGACGGAAAAGACTTCGGTGATATTGATATTGCCATTGCTGCAGATCATGTTACTTTGGCCGCTGCTGATTTGGGTTTAGGCACTTGCTGGCTTGGTGCATTTGATCCCGTGAAATGCCGACAGGCTGTCAACCTGTCGGAAAAATTGGAACCTGTTATCATGATGCCTTTGGGCTATCCGGAATATACAGCGTCACCTGATCGGCACAGTACCAGGCGAAAGAGCCTTGAGGAGATTATTGATTGGAAATGACGGAATGAAAAAATCCAGGCATAATGCCTGGATTAAAACTATTCTTTGTACTCAACTTTGTTTTTTTCTGCAAAACTCTTTAATACATCCTTGATCCATTCGAAATCGTCTTTTATGACTCCTTTTTCAATTACATAGGCATCCGTTTCTCCGCTGACTCTGATTTCAATACGCTCTACCGGCCGTTCCACAAACAGAAACTTTTTCTTTCCAAGGGTGTTTTGAATGGAGTCAATTTGTCTTGCCGCAAATCTCTTCCAGTGATTACCTCCAACGTTCAGTGAGAGTTCTCCCAAGTCTGCATTAAACTCTTTTACATACCTGGCTGACATTAAACATCCCCCTTTTAGAAATTTTCTCCTGTAAGGGCGATATTTGTGGTAGTATGTGGTTGGAACTCTACTATGTTTATGAACTTAAAAATAGTGCGTAAAATATGGAATGATTATATCGGCTTCCTTAAACAGGAGCTCAATTATATTATATCATAAAATAAAAAGAAAAGATATATTATGCAGATATTTAT
>JAAZHD010000372.1 GCA_012510895.1 Clostridiales bacterium | reverse complement strand
ACTTCTCAAAAATACTATGACAGCAGGGTGCCTGTCGGAGAAGTAAGCCCTCAGGTGCTTGAGGAGGCCAAAAACACCATATTGGAATATGAAAATCTTATGTACAGATACGAATTCCACAACATTATGAATTTAATGGACACCTATATACGAAATGCCAACAAATATTGGGCAAGCGGAATGAAAGAGGTTAAGGATACAGGAAATATGGAACTGCAGAAGCAGATAGTAATTGATGCCTTCCATATGCTCAGAACTTCCATTGTGCTCATGCATCCCATTGCTCCGGAAGGAACGGAAATGGTATGCGAATATTTAGGATTCGGGAAAGAATTTTGGAGCTGGGATCGAATATTCGACACCGTATATGACTTTATGGAGGATCCTGAAGAACATCGCCTTAAAACCTTGGAATCAAGGGTTGACTTCTTCAAAAAGCATGAAAGTCAACTGAAGTTCTAAAAAATATATATTGGGGAGGGGTGCATCAGGCTTATGGAAAATAACGATAAAGTAAAAAAGTTAAAAGAAAAGGGTGCCACCGTATGGCAGGAGTTTAAAGAGTTTTCTCTTAAAGGCAATGTAGTGGATCTGGCAGTTGGTGTTATTATAGGCGGTGCTTTCGGTAAAATTGTCACCTCTCTGGTAAATGACGTTATCACACCTTTGCTTGGTATTCTCACAGGCGGCATTGATTTGTCCCAGGCCAGATGGGTAATCAGGGAAGCCGTAGGGGATACCCTCCCTGAGCTGTCTATGAATTACGGAATTTTTCTGCAGAATATTATTGACTTCTTCATTATCGCTGCTTCCATCTTTTTGGTCATTCGACTTTTTAACAGGCTGAAGAAGAAAGAGGAGAAAAAAGAGGAAGTTCAGCCGCCGCCTGAACCGGCACCCAGTAAGGAAGAACTGCTTCTTACCGAAATAAGGGATCTTCTGAAAGATATGAAAGAAAACAATTGAACGGAAAAAATTAAATCATTATACTGAATATGGGGTGTTGCAAGTTTTTATGTAATACCTCATTTTCTTGTTGCAATGCTACAACTAGTATATTACAATATAATCACATACTATATATTGTGATCGACTTGTTATCGGATGCACTTATAAACTAAAGTACGATGGAGGGCGCAATGAAAACTATTAATGATTTAATCGCAAGAAGGTTTACCAAAGAACTGGAAAACAACCCTGATAAAACCGTTTACGATCTTTTTGAATGGAAAACCGTTGATGTGATAATCAAAGACTATAACAAAAACAAAGTCGTTTGCGATATGAGAAATTTGGAATTTCCCGTTCATTATTCGCAAAATGCTTGTGATATAATAGCAGCCCATTATTTCCGCAAAGCCGGTGTGCCTAATGAGGTCGGGTACGAAAGAAGCATGCGGGAAGTTGTCCATAGAATGGTGGCTTTTTGGACCGAAGCTTTAAAGGATGAAGGCTTGATAGATAATGATGAACAAAAACAGATTTTATACGATGAGTTGGCCTATCTGCTCCTTTCCCAGGCCTGGGCTCCCAATTCGCCTCAATGGTTTAACACAGGCCTTAACCTGGCTTATGGCATTAGCGGTGAAGCGGATGGTTTGTACTATTACGATTTAGATAAAAAAGAAGTAGTGGAAAGCAAGGACCGATATACCCGTACCCAGGCCTCCGCTTGTTTTATTATCTCAATTAAGGACAAGCTTCTTGGAGAGCAGTCCATTTCTGAGCAATATGTAACTGAAACCAGATTATTTAAAGGAGGTTCCGGAACCGGCACCAATTTTTCCACTCTTCGGGCAGAAGGCGAGAGGCTGTCCGGCGGCGGCTATTCCTCAGGCATGCTGAGTTTTTTAAAGGGTTTTGATAAAAACGCCGGTGCGATTAAATCCGGCGGCACCACCAGACGGGCAGCCAAGATGGTAATAGTGGATGAAGACCATCCGGATATTATGGAATTTGTTACCTGGAAGGCCAGGGAAGAGGAAAAGGTGAGAGCTCTTGGCAAAATGGGATATGATACCGACTTTAACGGCGAAGCCTACAGCACCGTATCAGGCCAGAACGGCAATAATTCCGTACGCTTAACCAACACGACCATGGAAAAGATCAAGAATCTGGATAAAAATCCCAATGCAACCATTACCTTGAAAGGCAGGGTAGATGATTCGGTCAATAAAGAACTTCCCGTTAAAGAATTATGGGATGCCATAAACCAGTCTGCATACAGCTGTGCTGACCCAGGGCTGCAATTCCATGACAGATTCAACGAATGGCATACATGTCCGGCAGGGGAAGACGGTCAGGTCTGGGCCAAGCATAATCAGATTAATGCTACCAATCCCTGCAGTGAGTATGCTTTTCTGGACGATACAGCATGTAATCTGGCATCCATAAACCTGTACCGTTTTTACAATCCGGAAACCCGTGAGTTCCATATAGAGGATTATCTCCACGCCATAGGTCTTATTCAGATGGTTTTGGAGGCTTCCATTCACTGGGGTCATTTCCCCACCAGGCAAATAGCCCTTAGATCGCATCTTTTCCGGACTACCGGTCTGGGGCCGGCTAACCTTGCTTCAGTTCTGATGGCGGCAGGCCTTCCCTATGATTCGGATGAAGCGCGGGCATTGGCAGCCGGAATACAGGGAATCATGACCGGATACTCATATTATGTGTCATCCTTAATGGCACAAAAGCTCGGAGCTTTTGAAAAATATGATATAAATGCTGAACACATGCTGCGGGTCATTCGCAACCACTGCCGGGTGGTCGGTGCGAGGGATGACGACTATGAAGGCTTAAGCTATAAACCTATGGAAATCAACCATGAGCTGTTAAAATCTATGGATTTTGAAAAGATCAGCGAAACCGTTAGACAGGTATGGAAGCTTGCCTATGAAAGCGGTTCCCGCTACGGTTATCGAAACGCTCAGGTAACTGTTGTAGCGCCTACAGGCACAATTTCTTTTGCTATGGACTGCGGTGCAACATCCATAGAACCGTTTTATGCCCATGTGATCCATAAGAAGCTAATCAGCGGGAATATCATGGTAATCGTGAACCCGGTTATTGAAGTGGCGCTTAAGAATCTGGGATATACGGAAGACGAGATTGATTCCATTGTCAGTTATATACTGCGGAAAGATGAAAATGGAAATATTATAGACGGTAAGATTGAAGGAGCCCCCTATTTGAAACCGGAGCATTATGCCGTATTTGATACGGCCAATAAATGCGGTTCCGGAAGCCGGTTCATTTCCCCTGAGGGACACGTACTCATGGTTTCGGCCATTACACCTGTTATTTCAGGTTCTGTTTCCAAAACTGTTAACCTGCCCAATTCGGCTACAGTTAAGGATATAGAAAGAATTCACCTGCTGGCTTATAATACGGGTTCAAAGGCAATAGCCATTTACCGGGACGGTTCAAAAGCCAGCCAGCCTCTTAGCTCAGGCACTGGCGACAATGGTGAACCCAGACTCGAGGACATGACCTATCAGGAACTCCTTGAGATTGCAGAGGCAAGGCGCAGCGAAGTTCCTGTGCGTGTAAAGGCCAGAGGGCGCAGACCAGGGTTTACTCATAGCGCTAAAATCGGTGATATAGAGCTTTACGTGACTGTGAATTTTTATCCCAACGGGAAAATTGCCGAGCTTTTTATCTCCACTGACAAGGAAGGTACTGTAGTAAAGGGACTGTTGGCTTCTCTTTCCAAGGCCATATCCAATATGCTGCAGTATAATATACCTCCTCAGGAGATATCCCGTACATTAAGGGGACAGCAGTATGAGCCTTCAGGTTTTGTAAGCAGGCATCCTTATATCAAACAGGCTTCCTCAATATCCGATTTGATCAGTAAAATCATTGATATTGAATTGGGCGATTTTTCAAGATGCCAGGTAAAACCGAACGGTGAAATGATATTAACTGCAAAGGATTTAGTAACTGCTGCGGATGATCCTGGTTTTGCTCTTCCGTCAAAAGCAGTTGCAGAATCTGAGACAGAATCTGCCGCGGAGTTTACTTCAGCTCAGATTGAGGCAGCCAAACAGGGTGAGAGAGTATACGGTGAAACCTGTGCGATCTGCGGCAGTACAAGGCTGAGAAGAAACGGCACCTGCAAGGTATGCGAAGAATGCGGTGCAACTACAGGATGCTCATAAGAATTAGTTT
>JAAZHD010000371.1 GCA_012510895.1 Clostridiales bacterium | reverse complement strand
CTGGAAGCATGCAGGTATAATAAAGTCAAGCATTTGATTTTTGCTTCTTCCAGTTCAGTTTATGGATTAAATACCCATATACCGTTTTCAGTGCATGACAACATAGACCATCCAATAAGCCTTTATGCTGCAACAAAGAAATCAAATGAGCTAATGGCTCATGTGTACAGCCATTTGTTCAATTTGCCCGCAACAGGATTGCGTTTCTTTACTGTATATGGACCATGGGGAAGGCCTGACATGGCTTTATTTCTGTTTACCAGATCAATTTTTGAAGGAAAGCCGATTAAAGTATTTAACAACGGCAATATGATGAGGGATTTTACTTATATTGACGATATTATTGAGGGCATAGTAAGATTAATACCAAAAGTGCCAAAAGCCAATCCTGATTGGGATTCTGCCAATCCTGACCCTGGGACAAGCTCTGCTCCATTTAGGATTTATAATATAGGGAATAACAATCCTGTTAAATTGTCAAGATTTATTGAAATTATCGAAGAGAAGGTTGGCAAAAAAGCCATTAAAGAATACCTTCCAATGCAACCAGGAGATGTTCCTGCTACCTATGCGGATATTGACGATTTGATGAGGGATGTTGGATTTAAACCTTTTACTCCTATTGAAGAAGGTATAGGCAAGTTTGTGGAATGGTTTAAAGAGTATTACGGTTACAATAAGTGATTTATAGAGAATAGGGTGATTTTATGAGTTTATTGGAAAAGATAAAAAGCAAAGAGGCAAGCATAGCTGTTATTGGCCTTGGGTATGTGGGACTGCCTTTAGCATTTGAATTTGCTAAAAAGGTAACAGTTATTGGGTTTGATATAAATAAAGAGAAAATTGAAGGATATAAGAATGGCATTGATGTAACAGGCGAAGTGGGGGAAAAGTTAAAGAACACAAGCATTTTCTTCACAAGTAATGAGGAAGACTTAAAACAGTCCAAATTTTTTATTGTCTCTGTGCCAACTCCCATAAACAGTGATAAAACTCCTGACTTAAGACCGGTTAGAGGAGCAAGTGAGATTGTAGGAAGAAACATGACACCGGGCTCTATTGTTGTATATGAGTCAACTGTATATCCCGGATTGACTGAAGAAATATGCGTACCGATACTGGAAAAGGTATCAGGACTTAAATGCGGTGTTGATTTCAAAATAGGATATTCACCTGAAAGGATTAATCCCGGGGATAAAGTTCACACAGTTACAAAGATAAAGAAAGTTGTATCGGGTATGGATGAAGAAACCCTTGACATTATAGCAGGAGTATACGAGCTTATTGTAGAAGCGGGAGTGTACAGGGCAGAAAGCATAAAAGTTGCAGAAGCTGCAAAGGTTATAGAGAATGCGCAAAGAGATATTAATATTGCTTTTGTTAATGAGCTTTCAATTATTTTTAACATGATGGGGATTGATACTAAAGCGGTGCTTAAAGCAGCGGGAACGAAGTGGAATTTCTTGAACTTTACACCGGGGCTTGTAGGAGGCCATTGTATAGGTGTTGACCCATACTATCTTACATATAAAGCTGAAGAACTTGGGTATCATCCGGAGGTAATTCTTTCAGGCAGAAGAATTAATGATAGAATGGGTAAATACATTGCCGAGAATACTGTTAAGATGCTTATAAAAGCTGACAGGCCTGTTAAAGGCTCAAGGGTTCTGATTATGGGTTTCACTTTTAAAGAGAATGTACCTGATACACGAAATACTAGAGTAATAGATATTGTAAAGGAATTGAATGAGTATGGAATTGAGGTCTATATTACAGACCCGGTTGCAGATAAAGATGAGGCATTTAGGGAATATGGAATTGAAATAAAGGAATTGGATAGTATTGAGGGTGTTGATGCAATTATCCTTGCAGTGAGCCACAAGATTTATGAAGGTATTAATTTAGAAGATTTAAAAAGTAAATACAGAAACGGAAGCTATGTACTTATTGATGTAAAAGGCATGTTTGAAAGGGAATATGCCGAGGAACTTGGATATTTATATTGGAGACTGTAGACTTTAGAAAAAATTGAACATTAATTTGAGTTAGTTTTTTGAAGAAGCTTTTATATAGATCTGATTTTCCACTTGTTGTGAGGTTTAGGTGAATAATGAAGAAAGTAAAAAGTGAAAACAAGTTATGTTTTATGTGTATGAAAGAGCATGAAGTTGACACTGTAGAGGTTATCGAGAGTGAGATTTATAAAGGTTAAGATATCAATTTTACTGCATTTTACGAATACTGTTCCAATACAGAAGAATAACTTGAGACTGAAGAAACGTTAAAATGAACAGTTTATCTGTTAAGAGCGCTTATAAAGTAAATTGTGAAAGTAATGGATTAAGAAAAACCAATAAACATATGGAATTGTGCATTTGTTCTTGATTATTATATGCTGCATTTGCGGCTTTTTTTTTAACAATTCCACCGAACGTTAGTTCGTAATTATATTATTTTGTATTGAATAAATGGACAAATTACTTTATTTGTATTTATTAGTAAATAATATCGACAAAGATAATCATATATTGACATATAACAACAATAAAGTAAAAATAAAACTTTAAATTTTACAAAAACCAAGTCTTTTGACTTTGCATTATGTTCAATTTTGGAATATAATGTATACATTGAATAAATTTCAAAATAATGATTTATTTGGTTTCGATTAATTACTTTATAAAAATAAACGGGAATTGATATTCTAATGTTACAGGTACATGCTGTAAAGGGGGTAGATCAATGAATAGTGGTAATGTACCTGAGGCACATGTCACCGCCGGGGTATAATTGACCCATAGCGCCGGACAGAAATT
>JAAZHD010000370.1 GCA_012510895.1 Clostridiales bacterium | reverse complement strand
CTGCATGGCCCTCATAAGGTCCAAATGGGATATATATTTTACCCTTTCCCCCCTGGTATATTCCAATAGGATTCTCATCTGCAAATTCCCTCCCCCAGTCTCATTACGCCGCAGCCGCTGCAATACACCCGGCAGTCAGGTGTTATTTCCTCTCTCAGAGCCTTCTGCCATTCTCTCCATAAAAACTCCTTTGTTACGCCAATATCAATATGGTCCCAGGGGAATATCTCATCCTTCTCTCTTTGACGATGGGAATAAAAGGCCGGATCAATTCCCTCTTCTTCGAAGGCTTTTTTCCAGGCTTCCATGTTAAACTGTTCAGACCAGCTGTCAAACCTTGCACCCTTTTTCCAGGCGGATAAGATAATTCTGCCAAGCCTGCGGTCTCCCCGGGCAAGCACAGCTTCCAGAAAGCTTGCCTCAGGGTCGTTCCAGTTATAGGTTACTTCCTTCCCCCGTATAGCATTCCGCAAAAAATCCTGTTTTTCACCCAGCTTATCCATGGTGTCCTGGGGCACCCACTGGAAGGGGGTAAATGGCTTGGGAACAAACGAAGAAGTGCTGACGGTTACTTTCAAATTCTTTGGACGCTTTTCCCTATCCATGCTGTAATAAATTTTTCTCACAAGTCTGGACATATCTGCTATTCCCTGCAGATCCTCTTCTGTTTCCGTTGGCAGTCCGATCATAAAGTAAAGCTTTATGCCGCTCCAGCCGGAAGAGAGGGCATCAGTAACGGTATTAATCAAATCCTCTTCCGTAACACCCTTATTGATTACATCCCTGAGCCGCTGGGTGCCCGCCTCGGGGGCAAAAGTCAAACTGGTTTTTCTGACTTTCTGCATCTCTTCCAGAAAATCCTTTTCAAAGGAATCCAAACGGAGAGAAGGCAGGGACAGGCCGATACAGCTGTCTTTATACCGGTTCATTAACTGCCTTGCCAGATCCTCCAGCCTTGAATAGTCGCTTGAACTTAAGGAAGTAAGGGATATTTCCTCATACCCGGTGCTTTCAACCAGTTTTTCCGCCTGTTCCAAAAGCTTGTCCAGACTGCGTTCCCGGACAGGACGGTAAATCATGCCTGCCTGGCAGAAACGGCAGCCCCTGGTGCAGCCTCGGAATATTTCCAGCATAATACGGTCATGTACTATATCCATGAAAGGGACAATCATTTTTCCCGGATAATATGCCTTGTCCATATCCATGATAATGCGCTTTTTCACCCGCTCCGGCGCCGCCTGATTATTGGACCGGATACCGGCAATCCTTCCGTCATCATGGTAAGATACATCATAAAACATGGGAACATAAATGCCGGGTATTTGTGCGGCTCCTTCCAAAAAGGCCATGCGGCTTTCCCCGGAACATTTCCATTTTCCGTACCAGTTCAGCAGCTCTCCAATCAGTTCTTCCCCTTCACCCAGGGCCGCAAGATCAACAAAGTCCGCAAGCGGTTCCATGTTATAGGCGCAGGGACCGCCGACTATTATGAAAGGAAAATCATTCCTGCCGCTGCCTTCCTTGTTTCTTTCTGCAGCATACAAGGGAATGCCTGCCAAATCCAGCATATTCAATACATTTGTATAGCTCATTTCATGCTGCAGGGTAAACCCAAGCAGGTCGAACTCGGAAACCGGGGTTTTGGTTTCCAGGCTGAAGAGGGGTATACCATGCTGACGCATCTTTTCCTCCATGTCAATCCAGGGGGCAAATACCCGTTCACAATAGGAATCATCACGATCATTGATTAAATGATACAGTATTTTCATCCCCAAATGGGACATGCCCACTTCATATACATCCGGAAAAGCGAAGGCAAAATTTATTAAAACCTCCGACCTGTTCTTTTCAACCATATTATATTCATTTCCCATATAACGTGCAGGTTTGCTGACCTGTCTCATTATCTTGTCCAATAATTGTTTATCCAAAAATATCCTCCTTCGGATTCACGCATTCATGATCATTCATTTATTATATCACAGCTTATATCTTATTAAGCAGCCTGCCGATCTGGATGTTGCCGCTGTAATCCAGCAGGCCGTTTACTATTTCACTTTCATTTAAGATGCCCTTTTCCTGCATATTCTCATCCAGCACCTGTACATAGTGGTAGCGCTGAGGCACAAACTGCTTAATCACTTCCTTCAGGGGCAGATCAGACAGAACTGCGATATTCCTTATGGCCAGGCTGCCTTCTTTTAAAAGGGATTCCTTTTTGTAAGTAATATCCTTCAACAACACATAGGTTGCATTTCTTCTCTCGCGGCCGACGGAATAAAGCAAAAAGCCTGACAGAATAAAAAGGGAATAATTGAACACCCGGTAGTATAACCCATATAGGCCTATGGTTGCAAGTGCCAACGCAAGCACAATCCCCATGCCTGAGGCTATCCGGGTGGCCCGTTCAAGGCTCATCTGCCTTGCCAGTATGCCTCTTAGAATCCTGCCGCCGTCCAGGGGCAGGGCAGGAAGCAGGTTGAATCCCGCCAGCAGGAAGTTCAGGTTGACAAATTCTGGATCCGGTACTGAATGACCGATTATATCCATCTGAATTCCGCCAAAGTATAAAAGCAACAGCATTATATTTGACGCCGGTCCCGCTGCTGCCACCACTATCTCATGGACGGGATTAAGCTCAAACATGCTTTGAATTCGGACTGCCCCTCCAAAGGGGAGCAATTCAATTCCGTGCACCTTTAATTTCAGCAGCCTGGCAGCAAAAACATGTGACATCTCATGAACGGCTAAAATTAAAAAAACGGCGGCAAAATTACCGCTTTGTCCAGTAAGCACCAGTATAGCTATCAGTAATAGGAGATATTTACTGATGTATATATCGACTCCTAGTATCCTGGCGAAGCGCATTCTTTCTACACACCTTCTCCCCCGGATATGGGAAGGGTTTTGTTGATATGCTCCAGCGGATCAACAGGCTTATTATCAATCCAGATCTGAAAGTGGAAAACAGCTTGAGCCCTGTCTGCCACTCCCAGTTTTTGACCCTTACCCACCGACTGTCCTTCCTTTATGCCTTCACCTATGCAGCCGCCGTAGAAAGTAAAGATCCGGTTCCCATGATCTATCCAGACAGAAGGCCCGTAGACTGAATGTTCTTCCATGACTGCCACCACGCCGGTAGCTGAGGCGTATATGGTATCATTTTCCGAAATTTTAATATCTATACCCTGGTTGGTATAGTATTTTCCGGTATCCTGAATAATAACCTTCTCCCCGAAGGTTCTGTACACTTCTCCAT